>JAGQWH010000039.1 GCA_020437545.1 Ignavibacteriota bacterium | reverse complement strand
GCGGAGGTCTTACAGCAATCGACACGGCTACAGAATTACTGGCATATTATCCCGTACAGGTTCTGAAAGTTCTAGATAAATATGAAAAACTAAGTGCTGAACAGGGAGAGGATAAATTTTTTGAACTCTTCAGTGACAGAGAAAAAGAGATAATGAAAACTTTTATCGAACACGGTAAATTGATACGGGAAGAATATGCAAATGCAAAAAAGGAAAACAGGCAACCAGATATCCTTTCACTTGAAAATAAATGGGGTGGAGTTACAATTGCATACAGAAAAAAACTTACTGATTCTCCTGCTTACAGATTGAATCACGAAGAAGTAATAAAAGCATTGGACGAAGGCATAAAAATTGCCGAGAATATGAATCCCGTAGAAGCAATTGGGGATGAGTTCGGAGCAGTTAAAGAACTGGTTTTTAAAAGGAAAGACAATCCCGAATTGCTGACTCTTGAAGCGAAGACTGTAATGGTAGCTGCCGGTACGTCACCGAATATAATTTATGAAAAAGAATTCCCGGGAACATTCAAACTTGATGAAAATAAATATTTCTTTAAACCATTCAGGTTTTCCGGAAATGAATTGATCCCGGCTGCAAAAGACGAAAAAGGATTTTTTACATCATATAATAAAAATGGAAAATTCATTTCATTTTACGGAGACAATCACCCTGACTATGCAGGAAATGTAGTAAAAGCTATGGCTTCCGCAAAAGACGGTTATGAAAAAATCACTGATATTTTCAAAAAAGATCTTTCTATATTAAAATCAGATCCCGGATCAATATCTGAGCGCAGGACACAATTTGAAAAGATGACAGCTAATATGGATGATGGTTTCATGGCAACTGTGAAAAAAGTGATACGGCTGACACCTACAATAGTTGAGGTAATAGTTAAAGCTCCTTTTGCAGTCAGAAAATTCAAACCCGGACAGTTTTACAGAATGCAGAACTATGAGCTTAATTCTCAAAAGATAAATGATACTGTTCTTACCATGGAAGGTCTTGCAATGACAGGTTCTCTTACAAATATTGAAAAAGGATTATTATCCATGATTGTTCTGGAGATGGGTGTTTCCTCCAGACTTGTTGCTACTTTAAAGGAAGGTGAAAGAATTGTTGTGATGGGACCAACAGGTACACCGACCCATATTCCCAAAAATGAAAATGTCCTTCTCGCCGGCGGCGGTCTGGGTAATGCAGTTCTATTCTCCATTGCACATGCTTTAAAAGAAAATAATAACAGGGTAATTTATTTTGCGGGATATAAAAATTCAGAAGATATTTACAAAAAGAGGGAAATAGAAAAATATGCCGATCAGGTTGTATGGAGCAACGATTTCGGTGATAAGATTCTTCCTGAAAGGGAACAGGATCTATGGCTTGAAGGGAATATTGTTGAATCAATGATCAACTATTGTAAACTTGATGATAAAAAATTATTTGATTTTAAAACCATAAACAGGATAATAGCCATAGGTAGTGACCGTATGATGAAAGCCGTAAAGGATTCTCGATATACTGTATTGAAAGATAAGTTTGGTGAACACATTGCTATCGGAAGCATAAATTCCCCGATGCAGTGTATGATGAAAGAAATATGCGCTCAGTGTCTGCAGAAACATATAGATCCCGAAACAGGTGAGGAGTCATTCGTGTTTTCCTGTTTCAATCAGGATCAGCTGCTGGACTATGTTGATTTTGTAAATCTGAATCAAAGACTCATGGCAAACTCTGTCCTTGAAAAATTGAGTAATATGTATCTTACTTATCTTTTTTCACAAAAAGAAAAAACAGCTGCTTTACCTTCAGATTTATATTCGACATAAAAAGTCCGACATATTCTGTATTCATGACTGAAAACCATCATCATTTTTTAAGACGATGCTGATATTTCCTTCGTTATCAAAATTGACCTGTATTTCAATAGGTCTGCAGCAAACTTCACAGTCATTTATGAATTCCTGTGATCTTCCATCTGCAATAAAAACCTCTGTATAATTTAACTCTCCGCAATAGGGACAATTAAATTCAATTTCATTTTCCATGATAAAAAATCCGGTAGATTAATTAATTCCAAAATGACTCAGCAAGATTCCCATAGAACCGTTTATCAGTATTAAGGTTGAGATAACACCGCCAATAGCTCCGCCGAGATGAGCTTCATGACCTATGTTTCCCAGCCTGCTTTTCATTCCGTAAACAGAAAATGCGATCCATAGAAAAGCAAACAAATATGCCGACATAGGTATGAAGAAAACATACAACATGCTTTCAGGAAAGAAAATTATATACGAAAATACTATTCCAGATACTGCACCGGATGCTCCGACTGCAACATATTCCGGATTACTGTAATGAAAAATAACCGTAAGCACCGAACCGAACATTAAGCTTATAAAATAGATCAGGAAAAAATAAAGGCTTCCTTCAAAACTTCCGAAATTATTTACAAAAAACTTTTCAAGAAATACTCCGAATGTAAACAAAGCAAACATATTAAAAAACAGATGAGCAAAATTCGCATGAAGAAAAGCTGATGTGATCATCTGATAATATTTCCTCTCATACACGATCTGATATGGCCATTCTGAAAACTTCTGCATATATATAGGATTACCATACATAGCCCAAAGTGATATGGATATATTTGCAACCACCAAAGTCATAGTTACCGGAGAATCTGTAAGATTACTTAAAAAATCCAATTTATATTTTTTTTAATTTAATATTTTTTTTAAAATTGAGGGACCTTCATAAATCAGACCGGTATAGATGTGAACAAGAGAAGCTCCGTTATTCAACTTACTTTTATAATCATCATTATCAAATACACCACCGACCCCAATAAGCAATACCGGATCATCAGAATTTTCCCTGTTCATATCATTTAAACTTTTCAATACTTTATCTGACATCTGTTTTAAAGGCTTTCCGCTCAATCCGCCCTGCTCATTGATACGGGATTTTAAATTTAATCTTTCAACCGTTGTATTTGTAGCTATTATCCCGGATAGTTTATTTTTTACAACCAGTTTATATATCAGTCCTGTCATATCCGGAGTAAGATCCGGTGCTATTTTAAGAAAGACTGACTTTGGCTGTTCACTATTGGACCGGGAAATTAAATCATTAAGATCTTTTATCTCTGATAAAAGTTCATCAAGATACTCCTCCTCCTGAAGAAGTCGCAAACCTTCGGTATTCGGTGAAGAAATATTTATTGTAAAATAATCCGCAACATCAAATAATTTTTCAAAACATTTTTTATAATCATTTACTGCTTCTTTAATAGGTGTATTTTTATTTTTACCAATATTCACGCCTATGACAAAATCCTTACCTGTTAATTTTCTTGCTTCAAGAATATTTCTCCTGACCTCTTCTGCTCCTTTGTTATTAAATCCCAGCCGGTTAATAATCGCTTCATCTTCTTTTAATCTGAATATCCTTGGCTTTGGATTTCCTGGCTGAGGAAGCGGTGTGACAGTTCCGACTTCCAAGTGAGAAAAACCCAGAGCTTCCCAGAATCTGATTGCAATACCATTCTTATCAAATCCTGCAGCTAACCCGAGTCTGTTCTTAAATTTTAATCCTTTAAGTTCTGCAACTGAATCCGATTCAGGACTGAAAATTAATTTCAGGATCGGGTAAAGAAAAGTAGCTTTGGAAAAAAAATTTAATGTAAAATTATGAATAGATTCGGCATCGAAAAGGAATAAAATAGATCTTATGAAAATTTTATAAAACAATATAAATCTATCTGAAAATTAATGAAATTAAAATTTTATCAAATTACTTAAAAGCAAAAGATAAACAAATTGTAATTGGAATCAGAATCCGGTTAAAAAAAAAGTCCTCAGATTCAACTCCAAGGACTCTTTTAATAATGAAATATACACATTCAATTTTTGTGTCGGAACGGCTGGATTCGAACCAGCGACCTCCAGTTCCCAAAACTGGCGCGATACCGGGCTACGCTACGCTCCGTTATTCAAGATGACAAGTTACTCAATTAACCTCTTTTTTTCAAACCAATTTTTCACTTTAATGAAAAAACATTTTAAATCTCTTTTTTGTACTGATCTGTAATTAAATTCACAATCAAAGAGATAAAAGATTGTATACAAATTTATAATGATAATGGCTAATTTTAGGAAATAAAATCAAAAATTGCAGATGAAAAGTGTAATAACTCAAAATGTACTCGATAATGCCATGTCGTATGAAGAATACAAAGATCTTGTACAAAATTTAATTAACAATAACGATACAACCGGTAACAGCAAATCCGAAGCTAATATTTACTTTACAAAATTAAATGCCGAGCGGACAAAAAGAATTGAAAAAACAACAATTATAGATGAGGAATTTAAAGCAGAAGTTGAAAAGATCAGCCATCCTGTTGTCTTTTTTGTAATTGCAGAATCCTGGTGCGGAGATGTTGCGCAGAATCTTCCGGTGATTTATAAAATTGCCGAACTGAACCCATTTATAAAACTAAAAATAATATTAAGAGATGAGAATGAAAATATTATGAATGAATTTCTTACAAACGGAGCTAAGTCAATTCCTGTTTGTATTTTACTCGACGGAGAAACTTTTGAAGTACTTGGAAAATGGGGACCAAGACCGGGAACGGCAATGTCGCTCATGAGAGAATATAAAAACAATCCGGATATTTCACATGCCGAAGCCAATAAAAATATCCAGCTATGGTATGCTAAAGATCATACAAAAAATATTCAAAGCGAATTCCTTGAAATGATCAGTAATATTAACATGAGAAATGTAACCCCGGTTTCCTGAATTTAAAATTTATCTTTAAATTAAAAAATTAACCGTTTACCTGTTTTAATAAGGTATACGGTTAATTTAAATATACTCAATACTCAATACACAATACTCAATACTCAATACTACTTCGGCGAATGCAGAGCAACTCTGTTACCTTCAGTATCAGCAAATATCGCTATGTATCCTATTTCATCAGTAACTTTCATTTTCGGCTGAAGAACTTTCCCTCCTGCCCCTTCTATCCTGTTCATTACATCTGTCAGATCCTCTCCGGCTGCAAGATAGATAAGCGCGCCGTCCATTGACGGATTATGTCCTTCAGATTTTACAATTGCTCCGCTTACTCCCCCACCCGGGAAAAATCCCATCTGATGAGGTCCCATCATTTCTTCATGCATATCCGTAGCGAAAATTTCACCGTAAAATTTCTTTGCTCTTGGGAAATCAGTTACAGGTATTTCGAACCAGTTTATTGCGTTTGCCATTTTTGTTTACTCCTTTCCTGCTTCAGCCTTCAGCCTTGGCAGATGTTATTTTTATAAATGTTAATTTTAAACTTTAACAAAAATAATAACCTGAATGATCATACACTTCTTTATTATTGCTAATTTTGAAATTTAGTCCGGAAAGAGTTGAATATGATCAGATCTTAAATTTCATTTTTGACATGTGATATCTGTACTGCTCCCGTGCCATCTCCGGGGAAAGACCGAACTTCTTTTTGAAAAGCCAGCTGAATGAACTTAAACTTTCAAATCCAATATCAAAGCATATTTCTGTTATGCTTTTATCCGTTGAGAAAAGCAGTGAAAGGGCTTTCTCTATTCTTTTTTCAGTAAGATATTTATGCGGGGTCTTCTGATAAATCACCTTGAATAACCTCAGAAAATGAAACTGTGAGAGACAAGCTTCTTTTGATATTTTTTCAAGTGTGACATTTTCAGTGAAGGATGAATCTATATATTCTTTAGCTCTGCAGATTCTTTTGTATAATTCCATTTTGGTCGAAAGCTTGACAGGAGGGAGCTTTTCGATTTCTTTATAGAGATCGCGGTGAATAATGAGCAGTTTTTCGATCAATTCAAAACATGATTCCCTTATAAAATCTTCATCATCATGATTAACTTTGGAAGCCAGTCTTAATCTCATTAAAGAAGGTGATAAAATATTATTGTGAGGATAAAGCTTTTCCAGAAAATTTACATGCTGTATGTTGGGAATGTATGAATAATTGAGAAGTTTTTCGCTCGGAGATACTAGGCTTTTTAATGACTCATTCGCAAACCCGGATTCAAAATAAACTGAAAATGATTCTGTCGGATTTTCAATTCTGCTTTCACATTTTTGTCCGTTATTAATTATAAGATACTGTCCCGGAGTAACTTCATAACTTCCGTCAGATGTCCTGTGCAATTCCTTTCCCTTCATCGAACACTTTATCGAAAGAGGACTTAAATGCTTCGTCATCTGCTTTTCAGAATCAGTAAAATGTACAATAAAGTTCTTTCTGATCTCTGAAACCGATTCAGGATAATTGCGAAGTATCATTTTTTTTTAAATTTTTATCTGAAAAATATCAGAAAATTCTGATTTTATACTTAACAAATATTACATGTATCTATAATATCTCTGTAAATAATTATATCAACTGTCAACTGTCAACTATCAACTGTCAATTGTCAATTGTCAATTAACAACAATGTCCTCTATCCTATCCCCAACCATTATTTCATCGACTACATCCATCCCATCGATCACTTTTCCGAAGATAGTATACTTCCCATCAAGATGCGGTGTCGCCGAATGAGTAATAAAAAACTGACTCCCTTCCGTATCCTTTCCACTGGATGCCATGCCTACCATTCCTTCCTCATAAGTCATTGGTGAATACTCACCTCTTATTGAATATCCCGGACCGCCGTAACCAGTGCCGGTCGGATCTCCACCCTGTATAACAAAATTAGGAACAACTCTGTGAAAAACCGTTCCGTCATAATAATTCTTTTCCGATAACTTCAAAAAATTCATTACTGTGAAAGGCGCAACATCCGGTAGAAGTTCTATTTTAATATTGCCTTTATTCGTAACTATGGTAACTAAAGTTTTATTCTTTAAACCTTCAAGATAATCCCAGTCAAAATCGTATCTGGGTTTCGCCTCAAACTCGTACTTGGTTCCGGTACTTTTCTCAAGTGCATCCGCAGATGCTTTTACTAATTCATAATCACCGGATTTTAAAACTTCCTTTAGTATTTTTTCTGTCTCAGCATTATGAAGTTCACTCATCGCATCAAGATACATTTGTTTTATAAGATCATCTTTCGGAGATTCAAGTTCATTGTAATCAAAGATCAGAACTGAAATAGTTTCATCCCTGTATTTCATATAAAGAGAATCTCTCAATCCATTAAGACAAATATCAGTAATGATCGGATCTTTCGATCCGGCAAACTCCGTATAAATAAGTCTTATTGTATTCTGATCATCAGCCCCCAATTTATCATCGAGATCTGTAAGCATTTCGACAAACCCCCGGTAGAGCTCTGCAAGTTCTTCACTGCCTATCATTATCCCTTCAACATTCGGATTTCTTTTATTGTAATTCTGAACATCCTTACTGATAAGATCTCTGACTTCTTTATATATTTCCCCTTTCTCATAATTACCAAGCGCTCTGACGATGCCGGCTTTGAATTTATAATCATCCGTATTTTCGTAAGCTCTGAACAACACATCCTTACTTTCATCCCTGAAAATAAGCGACATCGAATTTGCAAGTGCTGCTTTACGTCTCCATGAAAGCAGATCTTTTGGTCTGAGAGAGTCAAAAGAATAAACAAACTGTTCTGACATTTTTTTTGATATTGAACTTAAATTCTCATTTCCGGATTTGTTTATATCCATGAAAAAATTTCCCAGCACACTAAGTCCGGTAAGACTGATCAGTTCATTTTCATCTCCAAGTCCGTCCACAATTACAGAGTATACCTGATTTACCATATCACCGAGTGAATCTTTGTCATAATTCAAAATAAAATTCAGCATGTTCACTTTCACCCTCCAGTCCTGTTCCGAACCATAGGATTCAAGTGTGTACATTAGCAACTGCTTATCCTGAAGTTTACCCAATGCATTGAAAGCCCACATTCTCGTCTGAGCATCTTCAGATTCAGCTAAAGTATAAATCTCCTGCTTAGCAGATTCGAGCAGATTCTTATCGCCGGTTCTCCAGAATGCAAACGCAATATTTCTCAATGTGACAGTGTCCTGAATATTTGCCATTTGTTTCAATGCATCTACGGAATTTTCATTCTTTATTTTTCTTAATGCAAATCTCGCTATCGACATTGCAAGCGCACGGTATATTACTTTTGCATCAGCGTCAGAATATTTCCGTGCGGAGATCACTTTGATCAGATTATTCAGATTACTCTCATCTCCGGTCTTGCCGACAGAATTTATGATCTCAGGATAAGATGGTATCAGATAGATTTCAGGACTGTCGATCATTCCGTTAAGATATTCATTACTCTCTGCACAGGAAGTCTGACTTAAATAAAACGCATATTCATTTAACAGATCATAGTCGGGTTCCCCATCAATCAGCTCTGCGATAAACGGCAGTGTCTTACTGACACTTCCTGTATCACTGATATTTGCCAGAGCATATAATGCCATGAATCTTATGTCGTTATTTTCGGAAGAGTTCAGATAATTTAATAGCTCATCATTTTGCCCTAAAGTTCTTTTATCCTGCAAAGTCAGGATATCCTTTTGTTTATCCGATAAATTCTGCGAATATGTATTAAAGGGATTTGTTAAGTTTAAAGTTATTAATATAAATATAAGAAGTAATTTGAATTTCATTAGAATTAAAAATTGATTATTTATATTTTAAAAACTGACCGCACAGGAGCGCTGAATGTTTCAAATATAAAGAATTTAGTTATAAAATTAAAATCATACCCATAATTTGTAAGTATGGTTTATTTTACAAATATTGTTTTAATCAACCTCAAGATTTTTACTACTTTTCCTTGACTAAAGTCAAATGAGTTACAAATTATTTTTCCTAATTTTGAATAATTATGTTAAATAAATTCATACAATATACAAGCCCTCCAAAGAAATGGAAAGTACCTGTTATACTTATCAGTGGTATCTTAACGGGTGTTATCATTTTAGTGCTTTATGTCGGTAATGCAACTTCATATTTATCGGATGATCCGGAGACCTGTATAAACTGTCACGTAATGTATCCGCAATACGCTTCATGGAGAGCAAGTGCCCATTCACAAAAAGTTTCCTGTAACGATTGTCACGTTCCTCAGGATAATGTATTTAGGAAATATTATTTCAAAGCATCCGACGGTCTGAGACATTCTGCAATGTTCACTCTGAGACTGGAGCCCGAAGTAATCAGTATTAAAAGCGCGGGCATTGACGTTGTACAGGAAAATTGTAAAAGATGTCATGCCTCACTTATTGATCATGTATATTTGAAAAATGAAAAATCTGATGATGAAATAAAATGCTGGTCGTGTCATGAAGAAACACCTCACGGCACTGTAAGCAGTCTGTCATCTTTTCCTAATGTAAACGTTCCGGGACCAAAGAGTCTTGTTCCTGACTGGATAAATAAAAATTTAAATAAATAAAATATATATCATGAAAAAAATTACGGAATTAGTATCATCTAAACCCTGGCTGGGATGGGTTTTGTACATAGGATCTGTATTAATAGTTTTTCTGATTGGATTGCTTGGCAGTTCTATAATAGAAAGAAGAACCGAGGCTAATCTGATAATACAGAAAGTTAAACCGATAGCTGACTGGGAACCGAGAAATGAAAAGTGGGGAGAGAATTATCCGCTGGAATATGAATCATATATAAAGACTCTCGATACAAATTTCGCCAGCAAACACGGAGGCTCCGCAAAGGTCGATATGCTCACAAGATATCCGGAACTGGTTGTTATATGGGCGGGATACGCTTTTTCAAGAGATTACAATCAGGGAAGAGGACATTATTATGCCGTGAATGATCTGAGAAAAACTCTCAGGACAGATGTCCCGCAGCCAAGCACCTGCTATGCCTGCAAGAGTACGGATGTACCAAGAGTAATGAATAAAATGGGTATAGCCGAATTTTATAAAAAACCTTTTAAAGAGATGGGCGGCGAGATAATAAATGCTATCGGATGTCAGGATTGTCATGATCCGAAAACCATGAATCTGAGAATTACCAGACCGGCGCTGATAGAAGCATTTCAGAGACAAGGAAAAGACATAAATGATGCAACTCATCAGGAGATGAGATCACTTGTCTGCGCTCAGTGTCATGTTGAATATTATTTTAAAGGCAAAGAGGAAAAGTATCTTACATTTCCATGGGATGACGGTACTACAGTTGAAGACATGGAAGTTTATTACGACAGTATAAATCATGTTGACTTTGTTAATTCGATCAGCCGGACACCTGTTTTAAAAGCACAGCATCCTGATTATGAATTATTCAAAACTGGAATTCATTATGAAAGAGGAGTCTCATGCGCTGAATGTCACATGCCTTATAAAACATCTGGCGGTGTCAAGTTTACGGATCATCATATTCAGAGTCCTCTGAACAATGTTGCAAACTCATGCCAGGTTTGTCATCGGGAACCTGAGATCAGACTTGTCAATGATGTTTATGACAGACAGGATAAAGTTATCCAACTCTCAAAGATCGGTCTTCACTCCCTCACCAAAGCGCATATTGAAGCAAAAGCTGCCTGGGATGCAGGCGCTACGGAAGAGCAGATGAAACCTATACTTGCCTTGATAAGACAGGCTCAATGGAGATGGGATTTTGTTGCAGCAAGTCACGGCGGAAGTTTTCATGCGCCGCTTGAATGTGCTCGGATAATCGGAACATCAATTGAAAAATCCGAACAGGCAAGGGTATTGCTTTCAGCTTTACTTACAAATTTAAATGTCCGGCTGCCCGTTCCTATGCCTGATCTTTCAACAAAAGAAAAAGCGCAGCAGTATATCGGACTGGATATTGATAAGATGATTGAGAGTAAAAAAGTCTTTCTTGAAACAGTAGTTCCGGTATGGGATAAAGAAGCTGAAGAAAGACATGACAAGATGGATCAGGATTATAACAAATAATTTACTGATCAGTTATGCTGATCTTCTGAATCTTTTTGTGAATATTATTTAATTCTACAAGAGCAGCCGAACCGTACCACGGGATCAGTTCCATTTCAAGCACGCCTGCCTGAATTGCAGGGTCAGTCTCAGTCAGTTTTTTTGCTTCTTCAATTGTAGTAACATCGAAAATGTATATCCCGCGAATGTCCTGATCACTGCTCATAAATGGTCCGGCTAAAACCAGCACGCCCTCTTCAGCAAGTCTGACTATGTTATTCAGATGCTCCATCTGAAGCCTTTGTGATTCTTCTTTATCCTTCGAAGAAACTTTACCGGATCTCAGAAAAGCCATTATATATGTCTTCATGCCGTAATCATCAGCTCCGAGTTTTTTTGCATAAACCGAATCATATACAGATTCAGTTTGCATCCCGTCAGATTGAGAAAATATTTGACTGCTTGAAAAAGAAATCAGAAAAACAAAGAAAATTGTAAATTTAATGAACATAGACAACGAGTTAATTAATAAAATATTTATTTTAGAACACAATATAAAAACTATATCCAAATAATTCAAACCGATGGATTTATATAATTCCGAGTATTGATTATAATGTTTTTTATGATGCTCCTGAATATCTCCTGAAAGCACAGACGCTGCTGAACATACCGGCAAAATTAATTTTATATTGTATACAATATTTTTTCCGTTGTTTTGAGAATAAAATTGTAATTAAAAAAAATTTTATTTAGATTTTTCAAAATTTTATTTGAGTGTCCTTCGACTAAATTATATTTAGATAAAAATTTAATAAAATTAATTAATAAGATATCTTTTAATTCAATACCGGTAACCTTTTAATCTTATTTACCGGATTTATTTATTAATCAAACATAAAGGAGATTTAAATGAAAACATTTATTACAGCAGTAATAGTTTTATTATCCACCCTTTCTTTTTTTAATTTCAGCAATAATTCTCTTAAAGCCCAGGTAGTCCCGCTTGGATATGAAAATACACAGGGAACTTCTACATTTCTCGGACCTTTTGCAAATTCACCCAGAACCTATCAGTTTCTAATAAAAAGCACTCAACTGACCGGACTTATTGGTCAGAATCTGAATGCAATAAGCCTGCGTCTGCCTGCAAGCGCGAGCGCTGACTGGCCGGTTGCAAATTATTCTATAGCAAATTACAGAATATATCTCAGCAAAAGCGTCGATCCGTCAAACAGGAGTCTTGCATTTTTTGCAGATAATGCTGCAGGTCCGCAAACACTGGTGAGATCCGGACCACTTAACATTGATTCGGCTTCTTATAAATTCGGAAGTTCGCCTAACTTATTCGGACCTGAGATTACTTTTGATATACCTTATCTTTATACCGGCGGTAATCTTTTAATTGAGATACGTCAGTCAGGTTTCACAGGAACCTCCAGATCAATGGACGCTATCGGAACTTCTATTTCAGGATACGGCACTGATTTCAGCGCCTGCTGGAAAAGCGGCGATACTGCTACTTTCAACGCCTCGCAGGGAAATTTTTGCGTTGTGAAAATTTCAGGAACTCCGGCTCCAAGGCTTGATCTTTCTGCACTTATTGAAGCCCGATATGATATGACGAATTTAATGGTAAGCGATACTACACAGGTTTATCTCAGATCAGACGTGTCTCCTTATAGTATTGTCGATTCTTCAACTTCCGTATTGGATCAGAATGGTATAGGAACTTTTTATTTCGGTAATGCCGTAAACGGAGCTTTTTATTTTGTTGCTGTGAATCACAGAAATTCCATAGAGACCTGGAGTTCAACAACTCTGTTTTTTGCAGCTGATACATTAGAATATGATTTTACAACCGGCGCGGCGGCGGCTTATGGAAATAATCAGGAACTTGTAGGTAGCCGGTGGACCAATTTTTCAGGAGATGTAAACAAAGACGGTAGTGTGGATCTTTCAGATCTCTCACTGGTGTATAATGCAGCTACAGCATTTGTATCAGGGTATAATTTAACGGATGTAAACGGGGATCTGCTCACAGATCTGAATGATCTTCTTGACGTTTATGAAAATGCTTCAAAGTTTGTTGCGGTAGTTCAGCCTTAGCAATACGATCAATATTTCAATGAGATTTATTTTTTGTAAAATAAACAAAACAAAAGAGCAGAAGTTAAAAAAACTTCTGCTCTTTGTTTTTACAAATATCTGTAAATTAATAACCGTATAATTCTTTTAACTTTCTTTCAAATACATCTTTCTGAAAAAAGTTTTCTTCAAGAGTCATGGCAAACGGAACCGGTGTATCAAGACTTGCATTTCTCATTACAGGCGCATCAAGATAACTGAAGCAATGTTCAGAGATATAAGCCGCGATCTCTGCACCTATTCCTCCCGTAAGAGTGTCCTCATGCAGTATGATAAGCTTACCGGTTTTCTTTACACTTTCTTCAACTGTTTTTTTATCCCAGGGAAGTAAAATTCTCATGTCAATCAGTTCAGCTGATATCTCCGGATTTTTCTGAAGTGCTTTCTGAGCCCAGTGTACACCCATTCCGTATGTTACTATTGTGAGATCTTCTCCTTCTGTAACCAGTTTTGCTTTAGTCGTATCCACTGTATAATATTCATCAGGGATCTCATCCGATATGCTTCTGTATAGGGCTTTGTGTTCAAAGTATAAAACCGGATTCGGGTCTTCTATTGCCGCCGAGATCATACCTTTAGCATCATAAGGATTCGAAGGATAAAATATTTTAAGTCCGGGTGTGTGAAAGAACCATGCTTCATTCGACTGTGAATGAAACGGTCCAGCACCGACTCCCGCTCCGCAAGGCATCCTTATTACTACATCAGCATTTTGTCCCCATCTGTAGTAGATCTTTGCAAGATTATTTACAACCTGATTGAAACCGCTGGTAACAAAATCTGCAAACTGCATTTCCACTACTGACTTGATCCCTTTAATCGATAAACCAAGCGCTGCGCCAATAATTGCTGATTCACACAGAGGAGTGTTCCTGATTCTGTCTTTACCGAATTCCTTATAAAAATTTTCCGTGATCTTGAATACACCTCCGTATTCAGCAACATCCTGACCCATAATTATAAGATCATCATATCTTTGGAGTGACTGCCGGAGTCCGTCTGATACTGCATCAATAAGTCTCTTCTTTGTTTTCTTTTCTGTAGAAGGGTGAATTATCTTTTGTTCAAAAGGTGCATAAACAGAATTTATTTCTTTATTACTGTCAGGTATGATTTCATTTTCCTGATAAGCAATTTCAAGAGCATCATCTATCTTCTTTTTAAAATCACCTCTGATCGCATCTTTGAGTTCTTCGCTGAGTATTCCTTCTTCGAGTAAATAGTTTTCATAATTGGAAATCGGATCTTTCTTTGCCCATTCTTCGATCAGTTCTTTGGGTACATATTTTACACCCGAAGCTTCCTCATGACCGCGCATTCTGAATGTCATGCATTCGACCATTACCGGATGCGGATCGACTCTCATATTTTCAGAAAGAGTTTTAATTGTATCATACACGGTTAATATGTTATTACCGTCTATTTGCATGGCTTCCATCCCATAGCCGATACCTTTTTCTATCAGGTCGCTGCATTTGTACTGCTCGCTTACAGGAGTTGAAAGTCCGTAAGCATTATTTTCAATTACAAATATCACAGGCAAATTCCATACTGCAGCAACGTTCAGGGCTTCATGAAAATCACCTTCGCTCGTTCCGCCGTCTCCTGAAAAAACAGCGGTTACTTTATTTTCTTTTTTCAATAAGCTAGCAAGCCCGATTCCGTCTGCTATCCCAAGCTGAGGACCAAGATGGGAAATCATTCCGACTATGTGATACTCATTTGTCCCGAAATGAAATGATCTCTCCCTGCCTTGTGAAAAGCCATTTAACTTACCCTGCAGCTGTTTGAAAAGTTTATCAAGCGGCAAACCCTTTGTAGTAAATACCCCGAGGTTTCTGTGCATAGGCAGTACATACTCGTCATTTTCAAGAGCTGATGTAACTCCTACAGAGATAGCTTCCTGACCTATCCCGGCAAACCATTTTGAGATCTTTCCCTTTCTGAGAAGTAAAAGCATTTTCTCTTCGATCAGGCGCGGGAGAAGAATTGCTTTATAAAGATCTATAAGTGTCTCGTCAGTATAATCTTTTCTGTCGTAATTCATTACTCTTCTTTTTGTATCAATTACCTGATGTGATTCCATAAAAATTATTTCTGTTTAATTTTGGGTGAATTGCTGAAAATAAAAAAACCTTAAACTGATTTTACAGATTAAATTTATTTTCCGGGCTGATAAGTTCTTTCAAGCAACTGACTGTCAAGCGTTAACAATCCTAAACCTTCTCCTTTTATTAATTTAAGTTTTGCAAGAAGTTTGGAGATCGTAGCTTCTTCTTCTACCTGTTCGTCTATATACCACTGAAGAAAACTCTTGACCGAGTGGTCGTTTTCTGATATTGCAGTATCCATTAATTCATTTATACTTTTTGTTACATACTTTTCATGTTTAAGTGATTCTTCGATTACATCCACAACTGAAGAATAATTTGCTTTTGGCTCTTTCAGTGATTTAAGTATTACTCTTCCTCCTTTATCATGAACGAAGTTAAACATCTTCATTGCGTGAAAATGTTCTTCCTGCGCCTGTACATTAAAATAATTTGCAAATCCTTCCATCTCGATAGATTCCAGGTAAGCGGACATTGAAAGGTATAAGTATTCGGCAAAAAATTCCCTGTTAATTTGTTCATTTAGCGCGTTCTGAAGTTTTTTTGTAAGCATTTTTTATATCTCCTTTTTTAGTTTTTTCAAAATAACTATTTGTAATATCAGATTAAATGTGTTAATACATAAAATCTGTTTAAACCTGTTTTCGCATAAAAATTATTTTCCTAATTTCTCTGATTTACCCCTGCATCAAGATAGAAATCCCCGATCCCAAACTCTTTTTTTATCCGGTTGATTTTTTCCATGATTGAATCCGGATTCTTATCTTTATTTTTCACAGCAGTGATCATCGTATTCCTCGCTGTATGTTCGGTGGAAATAAATTCAAATATCTTGGTATCATAACCGGAATGCTCAAGAAACATAGCTCTTAAACTGTCTGTAAGTGTCACGGCAAATCTCTCTTCAAGTATTCCGTCTCTGTATATTTCTTTTAATAATTCCGGAAAGACAATTTTCTTTCTTAAATATTTCTGACAGCACGGAGCAAGTATTATAATTTCCGCTTCAGCCTTTACTGCATACAGGATGGCATCATCAGTTGCAGTATCGCATGCGTGAAGCGCTACTACCATATCGGATTTCTCATCTTTAAACTGTTCGATGACTTTGGATTCAAATTTCAATCCGATATATCCGCAATCCTCAGCTATTACATTGGATAATTTTACAAGCTCTTCTCTCTGCTCGACCCCTCTGATATGAACTTTCTTTTTTAATTCATTAGTAAAGTGATCATACAAAGCAAAAGTCATATAGCTCTTGCCGGAACCCATGTCTGTGATATTTAATTCTTCCTTATCTTTCAGATCAGATGATCTGTAAAGAGAATCAACAATTTCTATAAACTTATCTACCTGTCTGAATTTGTCATATCTGTCCGCTTTGACCTTTCCTTCTTTATCGGTTATTCCAAGACGATAGAAATATGCAGCTTCCGGATCGACAAATCTTGATTTTGTCCTGTTATGCTGTGTTGGTTCGGCAGTCTTATAAGTAGATTTCTTTGTGTGAAGTTTAGGTATTCTCTTTTTGGAATAATCCAGAGTGAAGTCATTTTCCGATGTAAACAAAGTAGCGCTGAGAAAATCCTTTCCAAGCACCTCTTCAGCCAGTCTTATTCCGGCTTCAGTCTGGAAATTCTTTACTATATCCTTTGTCTTGTATCTGAATTTGAATGAGATTTTTTCTTCTTCTTTGACTATAATTCTTGTTACAAAAATATTTTCAAATTCCCTGTCATCACCCCGGTACTTCCCGAATGTGATCTTTACAAATGAATTATCCTCAAGACTATTTCTTAATAATTCAATAAATCTGTCTTTTTCGTTATTCATAATTTTTTAATCCCGCAGTGAATGTAAAAACTTAACCTTCTCTTTTATCATACTCTTCATTCCATTACTCTTGATAATATCTCTTACTACTTCATTATCAGCAAATACCTGCCATTCAGTTATGAGATTATCTTTCACTTTAGCCCGCCATGCTGCCGGTATCTCAAATTTATCGGAAGGAGTTAATTCATCCGTATCAAAAGTTCCTTTCGCAATACCAAAAATACCTACTGAGTCATCCGTCATCAAAGTATTCTTTATAATGATCTCATAATCCGGAAACCATTTGAAATATAACTTCCATGCATTCTTCATTTCCTTTTTCCCGTTTACAACTATCCCCATTGAGTCTATGAATTTATGATCATCAGATAAAAGCTGAATTATACCGTTAATATCCTGATCATTTATTTTTTCAATAAATGATATAACTGTATTAAGGACTCCGATCTGCTTTGTTTGTTCACTTATCTCTTTGTTAATGGCATCAATATCCGATTCCCTGCCAAGATAATATGAATCAAGTTTTGTCTCTGTGATTTTATTCTTAACTTTTTTTACTTTAAAAGCAGTCACTCCCGGTCTGGAGGTTACAACTCTTATCGGTTCATTGCCGACAAAATGTATTGCAGCGCCGTCTTCTACTCCGTAACCTTCGCCAATTGTCTCTTCCAGTATCAATTTGTGAAAGGCGGATTTCAATTCGGCTCTGTCATCATAATGAGGACAGAAACTTCCCTGTAATAATCCGAGACATGGAAGTCTGGTCAGCACACCTTTTGACGGGTTTGTTATTCCGTCATTGAACCAGCATATAGCGCCTGCGCTCATTCCCGTCAGTATAACTCCTTTTGCCCACGCCTTTCTCATGATTTTATCGACACCTGTTTCTTTCCACTTATCCATGATCATTTTTGTATTACCGCCACCGACGTGTATAATGTCCTTGTCTAATATAAATTTTTCAAGATTATCAGGCGGTTCGAGAAAGGATAAATGTGAAGGTTCGCATTGCTGCTTGTTAAAGAACTCATAGAACATATCCCTGTATTCCTTGCCATCGTTGCTCGCCGTTCCCATGAAACAGATCTTAGGTTTATTTTTCGGTACGAGATCGAGTATATATTTATCGAGTAAACCGTTATGCGGCTCCATTGAAAACATACCGCCGCCCAAAGCGACTATCTGACGCAGAGGTCTTCTTATCATTTTGATTATTTGAGTTTTGTTGATTTTACAATTAAGTAAGATACTAAGGATGGTTTTGAATTTCAGTGGAAAAGTTAGTTCAAGAATTAGTTTACCACATAGACACTAAGACTCTAAAAAAGCATAATTTTATATCAAAATTTTTAGCAAACACAATATTTGCCGGTAAAACAGAACTTATAAATTACTGATACTTCATTGATTCTATTTTAAATTTTTAAATATGGTTTTGGGATCTGTAAGTTCGGATCAAAAATATTGCAACTTCGGATTTAATCCGTTGTGGTCATACTAGATTAAGGTAGATTAAATTCTTTCTTTCCATTTTTTTGGATTTCTCTTGAAATGAAAACAAGCAATTACAATAATTTTATTCTTATCAATTAAAAAATATATTCCATAAGGAAACTTTTTTATAACTGCTCTTCTGATTGTTCTTTAAATCCGAGTATAAGAATTTGGATTTTTTAAAACCTTAGATAATGAAGTTTTTAATTCCTTCAAAAAAGATTCTCCCAATCCGTACTGCATCTTCATACCATTTGTAAATATCGCTTATATCTAATTCAGCTTTTTTTCTTATTGTCAGATTTGTGACACTTTCCATTTCTAAGTTTATTTGCAAGTTCATCCCAACTTATTCCCTGTTCAGGGTTTTCATTATAATCTTTTAATCTTTCATCCAATTCATTTTTCTGACTTTCAGTCAATTCAAATTTCTCAGAAGAATCAGCTAAACTGTCCCAGATAATTTCTACAAGATTTATCCGGTCTTTGATATCTAACTTTAAAATTTCATTTATTTGAGTTGTATTCATTATTTATTAAGAATTATTTCACTTCAATATACAAAGGATAATTATTTTTTTTACTATGAAATGATTACTTTGATTTTATCTAAATCCGCAGAACCGTATTAAAATTATTGTAGTGACGGATTTTAATCGCTTAGGGTTTAATTCCCTGTCGCTTGCGGCGAAAGAATATAATTAGTTTATCATAATACCCCGTTGCTTTCAACGAGAGATTCATTCAATTGTATAGTACAATATATTGTAATTTTCAATCCATAGCAGAGAAGTATAAAAAAATTTCTCTTTGTGTCTTCGTGTCTTTGTAGTGAAAAATAAATTATGTTTGTTGAAATGCATGAGTGTTATAATTTGTATTTCTTTCAAAGATCATCTTATCTAATTTTGTATCATGTCACTCGAAATAATTTCCATGATCGTAATTGTAACTGCCGCCATTTTGATGGTAGCTCTTGAAAAACTCTTCCCTTACACAAAAGGTCAGAAGATCTTCCGCGAAGGTTTTTTCAATGACATAATTCTTTATTCAATAGTTCAGAGCTATGTGCTTGGTCTGATCATATTCGGATTGCTTAACTGGATAAAATTCAACACAAACCTATATCAATACAGTTTGATCGGCGACTGGCCAGTATGGACACAGGTACTTTTCTTCGTTGTGACACACGATTTTTATATCTACTGGTTTCACAGATGGCAGCATAAAAATAAATTCCTCTGGCGGACTCACGAAGCTCACCATTCACCTAAGACCGTTGACTGGCTCTCCGGTGCGCGTTCTCATTCACTCGAAATATTAATTAACCAGTCCGTAGAATTTGCACCGATCATTCTTCTCGGCGCTGCACCTGAAGTTGCAATTTACAAAGGTATGATAAGCGCTGTGTGGGGAATGTTTATACATTCTAATATTGATGTGAGACTCGGAAAACTTCAGTATTTTATAAACGGACCCGAGTTGCACAGATGGCACCATTCCGATGACGGCGGAAGGGAATTTGAAAATAACTATGGGACAAAATTAGCCATCTGGGACTGGATCTTCGGAACTGCTTTCTTCCCCGATCCGAACGTTCGTAAACCGAAGAAATTCGGTCTCAGTGATACGCCGGATTATCCGCTGTCTGTAGATGAGATAAAAGCTGATAAAAAAGTTCAGTCTGTTTTTATAATAATTTACAAAGACATTGTCAGTTACATAAAACAGCACACCTATGCTTTCCGGAAATTTAAGTGATAAGAACTAAATATTATTTTTACCCCGTTAAAAATTAACTGCTGACATTTAACATTATTAGCCGTAAGTTTCATAAATATCACAAATATGAGATTCCTTCTGAAAATATTTCCCCTTATAATAATCCTCTCTTTAAACGCTGATGCACAGACTGTGACGTGGCAAAAGTGGTTTGATTATAATAATGTTGAAAATGCAGGAGAAGATATAATCCAAACTTTGGATGGCGGTTACGCAATGTTAAATCATAACTATGGAAATACAGATGTTTCTTCTGTATTGTTTAAGTTAAACAGCCTGGGAGAAATTGAATGGCAAACCGGATTGACCTTAAAATATGCTAATGCAATTTCCCAGGCAGGTGACAGCAGTTTCATTATAGCCGGAGAAGGATTAAATTCTACAGGTGTTTTGACTAAGATTAGTAAAACAGGTGAAACCCAATGGTCAAAAACTTATTATAATTCGGGAGTTTATACATCATCATTTGATGATCTTATAATTACAAAAGAGGAGGAGATCGTTGCGTGTGGATTATATATGATCAAAACAGATTCTGAAGGAAAAATTTTATGGGATACTATTTATGGATGTCACAGAATTGCCGGTTCAAATAATGGGAATTATTATATAACCTCTTCAGTAGGTTTGAGAAAAATTGATTCAGAAGCAAATACAATTTGGTTTACTTCTTTTCCATATTATATGAAAAGTTTAGTTGTAGATTCTACGGGTAATATATATACATCCGGAGGCACAAATTCAATATATGTATTTAAATTTGATTCAAGCGGAACATTACTTTGGAATAAATTTTACTCTGCAAGGTCTGCTTTTTCAATGTGTCTTTCAAAAGACAATAAACTTTTAATTTCCGGAATTTATGATACTTTGATTCAGACGGGTATAGAAGCTTTGAAATTAAACTTAAATGGTGATGTAATATTTAAAAGGAAAATCAGATCCGTAACCGACGATTGGTTTGTAATACCTTACGCTGTGAATTCTACTTATGATAACGGGTTTATATTTACAGGTCAGACTGACTACCCGGGATTTCCTTTTGATGATAATGCGATTGTAGTAAAAACTGATTCTGAATGTTATGCGCCGATGATTGTCGGGATCATTAATCTCAACAGCATTATAGCTGAAGATTTTGTTCTCGAACAAAATTTTCCAAATCCATTCAACTCTCAGACAAACATTGTTATTCAAATTTCAAAGAGCGGCAAATATACTCTGGAGATATTCAATACACTCGGAAACCTTGTTGACAGGGTAAGTTATGATAATTTAAACTCAGGGAAATACAGCATCAGATATGACGCTTCAGCATTATCGTCAGGAGTTTATTACTATTCTATAAAATCTGAAGGTGTGAATTCTGTAAAGAAGTTTATTTTACTCAAATAAAAAACCATGCGTTCCTTAAAATCCCAATTCGTCGCGGTGAACGAAATCCCAAATCCGATATTCCAATTCCCAAATTTTAAATTTTAATGTAAAAATTAAAATTAAAGATTTGATCTGTCCGAATCCCGGTTAAGTTTCTTAATATCCGGATTGATCTTCATTTCCAATAGTTCTTCAAGAGATACCGGTATTCTCATAGACCAGTTGTCCCCGCTTACAGTTCCGGGAGAATTGATCCTGAAATTCCCTTCGCTGTATTTCTGCAGAATATCTTTATCGAGATAAAGATATTCCATCAAAAGCTGTATCGAAAATATGGATTCTGTTTCTGAAATTTTTTCAAGTGATTTCTTTATAAAAGTAACTGAAACTTTATCTCCCGGAATACTTTCATTCAATCCGATAAATTTCAGGAAACTGTTCCTCTCGCTGAAGCTGGAAAGATATATACTTACTATTTCTCCCGCCTGTTCAAAATTCATTTTCAAAGTTTCAAGCAAAACATAAACATTAGGGATCTCTTTCTTCCATGACAATCTTCCGTTTATATTTCCTCCGAAAAGTTTTTCGAGAAGATTAATATAGTCATTGTCACGGATATTCAGATTCTCACACACCTTGCTGAATGCAAATTCATCGATCGTGCCGGCTTCGTATTTCCACCAGGCGGGCAGTGAACTTGAGTCGTGCGTCGAGACTGTCGCAACCGAATTCACCCTGTATGACCTTGCAGATTTGAATTCCTGATTTAAATTTTTCTCCCATCTCATTACATCAATGCCGGTTATCCCGAATTCTTTCAGAACCTTATCAGAGCACTCCGGGACTGTACCGAGATCTTCCGCACACGGAAGCATATCAGAACTACCATTCATTTCTTCAAGAATTTTTCTTCCGTGTCCTTCCCAGTAGTATTCCTCCTCGGGATCAAACTTACCGTTATATCCCGCATTTTCTTCCGGCTCATTTTTATCGATAGTCCATATTCTGAACAGTCCTACAAAGTGGTCTATTCTGAACATGTCATAAAAGTTCGAAGCATATTTTAATCTTTCCTTTATATAAACAAAATTCTGAGATTCTATATTCTCCCAGTTGTAAGGCGGCATTCCCCATCTCTGTCCCTTTGAAAAATACATATCCGGCGGAGCTCCCGAAGACAGGTTAAGTTTAAAATAATTTTTATAAGCCCAGACATCAGCGCTGTTGCGTGATACAAGAAACGGCAGATCTCCCATTATAAGAACTTCTTTTTTTGAAGCATATCTCTTTACGGATCTCAGCTGTTCATACAACTGCCACTGCAGCCAGAAATAAAAATTCCTCTCATCTTCATTTTCCCTTAATATTTTTTCAGCCGTCATCGAGGATATGTAAGCATATTTCAATTCCCAGTCTGCCCAGTCTTTTCCATTGTGCATATCCGTTAGTATCCTGAACAGGGAATAATATTTCAGCCATTGCTTGTTTTCTTTTACAAATATCTCAAAATTCCTTATCTCTTCAAGATCAACTGTGCTGAATATTTTTCTTAATAATTTTAGTTTTTCTTTTTTTATGTCATAATTCACTTTCAATGTATCTTTTGGAAATTTATTCTTTAACCCGCGGATCTCTTTTCTGAACGGTCTCAGATCCGTTTTCCTGAGATCTTTAAACGACAGATACATTGGTTCGAGAGCAAAAGTACTTATTGCATTGTATGGAGAAAAATCAAAACCAACCTCATTAAGCGGGAGCAGCTGGATAATGGATAAGTCCGTATTGATGCACCAGTCCACCATTTTTTTAAGATCAGGGATCTCACCTATCCCGGTGCTGTTTTTTGAATAAATGGAAAACAAAGGCAAAGCAACTCCGGCGCGTTTTCTGACGCCGATCCTTTTCCATTTTTCCGATGTCCGAGATGAATTAAAAAGATTCTGATCCAAATGCTTATATAAATTTATCTTACTTATTAAGTTACTGTTTTAATATATTTTTCTTCAGTACTTCATTCTTATACATCACATCACCATTATATTCTTCACCTTTATTGCTCTTTGCAAGTGATATCCGTTTAATAAATTCTTCTTCAATAGAATCACCTGTGATTTCCTTAGCATATTCAATTGCCCTTGCTGCATACTGAAGTATCTGCAGAGTTTCTATTCCGGAAATATCAGAAAAGAACCAACCGCAGCTTGTGTACATAAGCATTGCATACTTCTGCATTTCCATAAGTTTAATGCAGATCATACATTCTTCATCGGTCAGAACTCTCTTACTGTTTGTGTAAAAAAACTTTTGAAGATGTTCTTTATCGTCATATAAAAGCACTTGTATATATTCATTACGCGCTTTCCAAATATCACTTAAATATTTATTACCTTCAGATTCAAAGATAAGGATCAGATTATCTCTTAACCAGTCCAGACTTTCCCTGAGAGGTTTTCTCCATTCCTGACTCGGATATTCGTCCGATCTGCCGCAGCCGCAGTTTTCTTTCCATCTGCCGACTCCGTGTGCACAGCTCCAGGACGTGCCTTCACCGTTATGACCTTCTTTTATTTTTACTTCATATACTGGCGGATGAAGCGAAAGATATTCACCAAAATTAACTATCGTAAATTCAGATTCCGGGATCATTTCTGAAAAAAGATAAGACAGTGTTCTTTCGGTATATTTTTTATGATGACCGAATGTCTCGCCGTCAACTCCAACGCTGACAAGATTATTATTATATTTATTGTTAATGGGAATCTGTTTCAGTCTGTTCATCAGTCTTGCCGAATCAAATATGTGATCATCAAATGCTATATTCTTTGAAAGAGGTCCGTCATAAAAGAATATATTTATCGACTTGCCTGAATATATTTTTGAGTAATATACATAAGGCTGATTTGTATTGATATTTCCGGATGAAACATCTGTCCATCTGATATTCCCTATTTTCCTGATCTTTTCAGCCTGTGATGGATCAAGGATAATATACTTTATATTTTCTTCAGCAAGTATTTCTAAAGTATCCGTATTACAGGCGGTTTCGGGAAGCCATATAGCTTCGGGTTCCCTGCCGAAATGAAATTTAAAATCCTCAACTCCCCATCTGATCTGAGTGATCTTATCCTGTCTGTTGGCAAGCGGCATTATAAGATGATTGTAGATCATTGCAATAGCATTCCCGTGACCGTTATGCAAAGGAATGCTTGCTTTGTCTCCGTCTATTATCTTTGAATATGTCTTGTGATGTTTCTTTCTTATCCAGCCGAGAAGTGACGGACCGAAATTAAAATTAAAATATTCGTAATTGTTTATTCTGTGAATGACATTATCGTGTTCATCGACTATTACCGCTTCAGAGTTAGGTTTATAACATTCCTGAAGAATCCTTTCATTCCAGTCATGAAATGGAGCCGCTGACGGCTGGGTTTCTATTTCATCTGTCCATGCGTTTTCCCGTGGCGGCTGGTAGAAATGTGTATGTATGCAAAGTGATATTTTCTTGTCCAATTGTTTCTGATAGTTAAATTTTTAAGTAAACTAAAAATAGTATTTTAAAATTGTTAGTCTGAACGGATTGGATTTGGAACTTTTGATTTTTGATTTTTGATTTGGGATTTGGGATTTACTCTGACTGTAAGAAATTATTCTCCACCCGGGAACATTGAACATTGTAAATTGAACATTGCTTTCTCGTCTTTATGTCATCCCCGCATGATTTTAACAGGGATCCGGGAATTGAATAAATATCTTAAATCTAAATGCAGATAAATTATTTATAATCTAACTTACTCCCAAATCAATTATCAAATGTCTCATCTCTGAAGTGCAGCACAGAGAACACGCAATCCCTACGGGATTGTTATATTTTCTT
>JAGQWH010000399.1 GCA_020437545.1 Ignavibacteriota bacterium | reverse complement strand
AAAACTATTTACTCAAATCTCCATACTCCGCGGCGGCGGATTATACACTCATTATTACGGTCTTATCTTCGCCACAAAAATATTAGAATTATTATAAGCAAGTAAAACATCATCAAGATCAGTCAGACCATCTCCTGTGACATCAGTTACTTCATAAACAGAATGAAAACCACCTAAATTATTATTGAATATTCCAAGTATGTCAGAAGAATTCACCGATCCGTTCTGATCCACATCACCGCCGTAAATACAGTACTCACCGCTTTTTAAAACCTGATTGTCACCGTATGCTTTGGTCTTTGAAGTAGTAAAGTCATATGCTATTGGAATACCTAAGAGAAATGACATAGTAGTCTTGCTCCATGTCTCAATTGAATTTCTGTGTTTGACGACAAGGTAAAAATTAATTCCCGAACTGATGTTGAAAAAATTGGCGAGCGCATATCCGTTCTGATTCAATACAACCTTTGCTGTATCAGCAATATTATAAGGACTTAATGGAGCTCTTAAATATAAAGTCACAGTATCATCATTCATCGTGCTGCCGTCCCAGAAGCCCTGCAGTTTTGCATTAAGCTCAAGTGATTTAACTGAGCTGAGCTGATTTACATTTTTAGTTGTATCAATAAGTTT
>JAGQWH010000398.1 GCA_020437545.1 Ignavibacteriota bacterium | reverse complement strand
AGGCCAGAGCGGCCTCGCAAGCGCGGTCTGGAACGGCAAGATCTATGTCTTCGGCGGGGAATGGCAGAACCCGACGACGGCGGGCGTTTACGCCGACGTTTTCGAATATGATCCGCGTCAGGACAAATGGCGCGCCGTCGCTTCCATGCCGCGCCCGCGCCACGGCCTTGGCGCTGTCGCCCTCGCCGACGGGATCTATGTCTGCGGTGGCGCGACCGGCCCGAGCGGTCAAGGCACCTGCAATTATCTCGACAAGTTCGAGATCTAGGCGAGCAATTCTCTTTTGCGAAAAATTACAAGGCTCCGTCATCCCCGCGAAAGCGGGGATCCAGGAGTCGCAAACTCCAGCGCGGATCGTCCTGGGTCCCAGCTTTCGCCGGGATGACGGAAGCAGGCGCATGCCGGAAAGCCGGCAGGCTCGCTCAAGCGTCCTCGCCGATTTTCCAGAAGCGCCGGATCGCCGCTTCCAGTTCTGCGGGGCTCGTTCCCTCGACTGACAGTCTGATCTTCGACCGGCGATCTTCCGGATTTGACGACGCCATATCCTTCGGCGAGATGGTGACGACCACCGCCTGTTCGTCGCATTCAATCTCGCGCACGCGGTCCCATGCGACGCGATGCTCCGGCGCCTTG
>JAGQWH010000397.1 GCA_020437545.1 Ignavibacteriota bacterium | reverse complement strand
CGGTTCCTTCTGCGGGACATCATCATCAGGGATGTGATGTTACGGTTGATATTTACGGATTTGTAAGAGTTGTATATGCAAATTGTACATCCAACGGACAAAATTCTACTGAAGATTATTTAGGTTGGGCAGAATCCGGAAATGGCGGAGTTTCCTTTTCGGATATGTCTGATGTTAAAGTCAATACTAACGGTATAAGGTCAGCTGATTTTCTTACACCTTCATCATCTGTTATAAGAGTAAACGGATTCCCGAGAATTGCTTCTGACAGAACCTGTTTCTCTACTGCTGATGATGATTATGTAGTAATGGCAGAAAAGAATTTTGCACCTGCTATAGACAACGGTGATATTGTATTAATGAGAACTCAGGATGGAGGTAGCACCTGGACAAGAACAAGAGTCAATCAGAGCGCTTCCGGAGCTTATGAATGGAGTCCTGCAGTAGATGTAGATGAAACCGGCGCAATAAATATTTGCTATTACAGCACAAGAAATGTTCCGACCAGTGATTCTGCAGAGATCTACCTTTCAAGATCTATAGACGGCGGTGTTACTTTTACTGATATAAAAGTTTCAGATCACAAATTCAGGCCGGCACCTATCTCAGGAACCGCTTCCGGATATCAGGGCG
>JAGQWH010000396.1 GCA_020437545.1 Ignavibacteriota bacterium | reverse complement strand
CTTGTAAAATTTTGTTCTGTGCCAGTTCGCCGGAGTCGATGGCGTTGAAGATGCGCTGCAGTTCCTGAAAGACGATGCGACCGGCACCGAGGTTGAGGTGACCTACTTCGCTGTTGCCCATCTGTCCTTCGGGAAGACCTACGAAGAGCCCGTCGGTGCGCAGTTCGGTGTTGGGATAGAGCTTATAATAGGAGTCTACGTTCGGTGTGCGGGCGGCGGCGATGGCACTGGCTGCGGCGTTCTTTCCGTGTCCCCAACCGTCCATGATGATGAGCATGGTCTTTCTGCTTTGTGGCATGTTGTAAAGGTAGTGAGTATTGGGTATTGGGTAGTGAGTAGTGAGTAGTGAGTATTGGGTATTGGGTAGTGAGTATTGGGTAGTGAGATGTGAGGGGTGAGCTCTTATCCGTGAAATCTGTGTTTCAGCATTTTAACGCAAAGGCACAAAGGAGGCGCAAAGGACGCCAAGGCAACAGGACTCCCCATCCGTGAAATCTGCTAAATCCCTGCTTGCAGCAGGCAAGCGTGTTTCAGCATTTTAACGCAAAGGCACAAAGGAAACGCAACGGACGCCAAGGCCTAAGGACTCCCCATCCGTGAAATCGGTGCAATCTGTTTAATCCGTGTTTCTGCGTTT
>JAGQWH010000395.1 GCA_020437545.1 Ignavibacteriota bacterium | reverse complement strand
CCGGCATTTCTATGTCATATGCAAAGACATCTTTAAATCTATTTTTATCAAAGCCCGTTTCGAATATACCGCTGTTAATTTTTATCATTTCTTTCTTTATACTGTCTGAATTTCCGGGAATGGATTTCATTTCGACAGGTATGTATTTATCGGCAAGTAAATGCTGCAGATCATAAACCAGTAATTCCTGATGCTGATATTCATGATTAAAACCAAGTATGAAAAGCTGAGAAATTTCATCCGGTATATTTTCCCGGGAAAGTAAATACTTTTTAACTTCATCATTGACCCAGTACCAGTATCCTAGCGTTTCTTTGACAGTCGGACGGGATATTGTACCACGCCTGGACTTGTTGAATAGTTCACCGAAAGAAAGATAATATGAGTTAAAATAAAAATCATAATTCTCTTTATATGGTGTATAACCGGAATAATATTTTCTTAAAAGCTGATCATAAAACCATGACAAATGTCCCAGATGCCATCTCGGAGGACTCATGAATGATTCAGTCTGTACAACATAATCCTCTATTTCAAGAGGTCTTACTATCTCAATCGTCTGCTCTCTGACTTTTAAAAATTCATTAAATAAATTTTCACCGGTTGAGAAAGTTTCATCATTTTTTAACTCATTAGAAG
>JAGQWH010000394.1 GCA_020437545.1 Ignavibacteriota bacterium | reverse complement strand
AGATCATCGTCTATGGCAATGGCCGTACCGTAATCGTTGTTATCATAGCTGCTGTTATACTCTGCCTGCCATTTGACATCGCCAAACCGGTCATAGACCGTGGTAAGCACATTGGCCAGTTCTGCGCCGGCAATGGTGTTTCCCGTAATGTAGATATTGCCTGTTGCGTCCTGCACCTGGGCACTCCAGTCAACTGTATCGGGGGCACCTGTGGTATGTTCCCATACCTTAGTGATGAGCTCCTGGGCGTGCACGGAGGGGGATAGGATCAGCAGAAAAATAGTGAGCAGTGGAGTAGTGAGTAGTGAGTAGTGAGTAGTGAGTAGTGAGTAGTGAGTAGTGAGTAGTGAGCGGAAGTTGAATTTTTCATGGTAATCGGGTTAATGGTTACTAATGTAAGAAACAATTTTCATATATCCAAACAGATGATACAAAAATGACATACTCTTAATGCGAATTTCGGGTGTACAGGAATGCAAAAAAAGGGTGAAAACACCCCACTGCTGATCAGGTGAAAAGACCTGAAAACAGCATTTTCAGGAAGCAAAACGAAAAAGGCTACAACGAAGCAGCCGCACTTTCTTCTTAGCCCGGATAGAGGCGATACCCCGTAAAGCCGAAAGCCGGACCGCGGCGTCT
>JAGQWH010000393.1 GCA_020437545.1 Ignavibacteriota bacterium | reverse complement strand
AATGTTTTTGGTTATTACGGATCTTCAACCGGAATATTGTTTGCAGATTTTTTAAGAGAAAGTAATTCTGCAAATGCACTGTTCGGATTCAGTGTTTCCACTGCAGGTGATGTAAACGGAGATGGTTATTCCGATATTATTATAGGAGCACCCGGAGCTAATTCCAATAAAGGTTATGCTGTTTCGTATCTTGGTTCTGCATCAGGACTTCAAACCACAGCTAATTGGTACAAAGTCTCACCGGCGGTAAACCCCGGAGATCACAAATTCGGATATTGTGTATCAACAGCCGGAGATGTAAATGGTGACGGATATTCTGATGTAATTTTAGGAGCACCATTTGCCGGTTCAGAATCCGGATATGCATATGTATTTCATGGTTCATCAACCGGATTATTGATTAATCCAAACTGGACTTATTCTTTCAATTCTCCCGGTCAAAGATTTGGAATAAGTGTTGCCACTACCGGTGATGTAAACGGAGATGGATACTCTGACATAATTGTGGGATCAAAAAATTATTTCGGCAATCCTGCAGCATTTTTTTTAAAAGGTTCACCAACAGGAATTTCAGGAAATGTAGTACAATTATACGGAATTTATGTATCCACTGCCGGCGATGTAAACGGCGATGGATATTCG
>JAGQWH010000392.1 GCA_020437545.1 Ignavibacteriota bacterium | reverse complement strand
CGCCCCATCACGACCAGTTCCCGCTCCCGCTCGTCCGGCAGCACCGACCGCACGTCGAACACCCGCCGCCCCACCACCACCCGATCCGCCGTCCGCACGTCGTCCCGATACCGCATTTTGATCCGGGTCGTGATCTCCCCCTGGTCGCCCTGCCCCAGCGCCGCCAGAAATTCCCGCCCCGTCAGCGACTCCACGCTCGCCCACACGGCCGCAAATTCCGCCCAGGACGCGATTTCCGCCCCAAATGCGTCTTGTACAACCTCTTTCCGCTGTAGCGACGCCCTGCGCCGCAATTTCCCCGCTCTCATGGTTCGTAATTCGTAATTCTTAATTCGTAATTCGTAATTAAAAGGCGACCCGGTACGGCCACAATAGCCGCTCCACCCCCATTGGCGTCGCCGTCAGCGCCCCCGCCTGGCTCGTCGCCTCCCGGTTTTCATACAGGTGGCCCACCAGCATCAGGATCGCGTGCCGCAGCCGCGCCGGCACGGCCTCCGCCGCGCCATACCCCGCCGTGTAGCGCACCACCACCCCCGCCGCCTCCCGCAACGACGCCCCCGGCCAGCTGTAGCCATATCGCAGCCACACCACCGCCTGTCTGGTGTCCACCAGGTAGCTCTCTGTCGCCAGCGTCGCCTCCACC
>JAGQWH010000391.1 GCA_020437545.1 Ignavibacteriota bacterium | reverse complement strand
AAACCTATTTTATTTCACGGGTGGATGTTCTGAATGACGAGACCATTTATCAATTCGGTCCGTCTTCCATTGAACCCGGTGAAGCCATGGATCTGGAAATTGCTTTTGATCCGGCATCGTATCCGGATTTCGGAAAGCTCTTCATTTATCAAAAGAACGGTGAAGCATGGACCGCGCTCCAAAGCCGGGTCCGTCCCGAGAAAAACGTCGTCGGTGCGAAGGTTACATCCCTGGGCGAGTTCAAGATCGTTTACGATGCGACCTTCACAGGCAACAACACCGTTCCCGAGTCGTACGCGCTTCGCCAGAATTATCCAAACCCGTTCAACCCAACCACCACAATCCGGTATGATCTGCCCGAGGATGGCTTTTTGACCATCAGGATTTACAACCTCCTGGGCCAGGCAGTTCGCACGCTTTACCGGGGAAATCAATCGGCCGGCTTCCATTCGGTAATGTGGGACGGAAGCAATGAAAGAGGTCAGACCGTTGCGTCGGGTATTTACTTATACCGCCTGGAATCCAGGCAATTCATCAGGACTATGAAAATGACCTTTGTCAAATAAGAAACGGTCAAAAAGTTTTACAATCACGGGAGATGTCATGAAAACCAGATTTTTATCATCGCTATTGATCATCGGTC
>JAGQWH010000390.1 GCA_020437545.1 Ignavibacteriota bacterium | reverse complement strand
ACTGTATACCTCGCCGGCCGTATTTACTGCATTATCTACTTTATTCCAGTCCATTTTTTGATTTTTTAAAATTAATAAAACCCGGGCAGCATATAATACTGCCCGGGAAACGTTTTACTTTACCAGCATCATTTTCTTCACTTCCGTAAATCCTTCTGCCTCGAGCTTATAAAAATACACTCCTGACGAAAAGTTCGACCCGTTAAAGTCAGCCTGGTATGAACCGGCGTTCAATTGCTTATCCACAAGCACAGCAACTTCTTTACCAAGTATGTCATATACTTTGAGCTTTACGATCCCTGTTTTCGGAACACTGAACTTGATATTTGTGACAGGGTTGAAAGGGTTCGGATAGTTTTGTTTAAGTGAGAATCCGTCGGGGATCTCTGTAGAAACATTCTGGATGCCGATCGTGGAGTTGTTTATCTGCACGCCCCACGCATTCAACCTTCCCGATGCGTTTGGCGAATTATCACGGATCTTTAGTCTCCATATCCCGGCTGCATTTTGCCCTGAGAAAACCGTATTTAGTCCTGAAAGAGGTCTTATTGACGGACCGATGTCTGCATAATCACCATTACTCATTAAGATATTTGATTGGTCATCAAAAATTGTCGTAACATTCATATAATATTGTTCGACA
>JAGQWH010000038.1 GCA_020437545.1 Ignavibacteriota bacterium | reverse complement strand
AGCATTGATACTCCGGGGGTTTATACAATGACGGTTACACTGGATCAGGATAACAGGTATCCGCAGGAGATCGTTGCAAACAACAGCATTACGATAAATATCCCTTTCAAGGAATATGTCTTCCAGCCAATATTACCTGTAAGTAATTCAGTTGTTTTTACCGGAAATATATCTCTCAAAGGTTTAAATCCAATGATAGATTTTTCCGCAAATTCCGTTAAAGTATTTGCTCAGATAGATACAAGCAAAAACTTTGATTCCCCTGTTTTGCAGACTTTTGTTAAAACAAATCTGTCGGGAGTGGATTCTAAATTTGATGTGACCTTACCTGTATTGAATGACAATACTATTTATTACTGGAGAACCAATTCGGTGATCAACGATGATTCGACAGGCTGGACCAAGACAATGAACTTTGTTTATACAATTAATCTTGCCAGGGACAGTGAAAGAGACAGATTCATTGGAGATAATATAAATGCAGTAATTTCAAGATTTAACCCTGACCAGTATTCATCGGAAGAGTATTACAACACTTCTCCGGGAAATGGCGGAATTTCTCTGAATGAATTTCCTGCAACTCTGTTTGTAAGATCATACGGAAGCAATGCTGAAGAAGCATCATATTTCAGTATAGGAAATACCAATGTATATATTGACGGGGGCTTGAATCAGGGACTGAATCTTTTAAAAGTCAAGAAATTGAACGGAGTAATATCAGATTTTAAAAATCTGAAAATGACAACAGCAGCTTCTTCAGACTCACTGGTTAATTATCTTAATACATATGATTCGACTTATTATTTAATGCTGCTGAATGCAGCTTATGTAGCGGGCGGTACTACTCTCAGCGCAGGTGCTAAAAGCAAACTGAGAGAATTTGGAAGTGTATACTGTGATTCTATCGGACTTTTATCATATTTCCATACGTGGAGTTTTATAGGTTCACTTGGAGCTGCTCCTTCTCAGGTTTCCGAAATGTTTGATCCCTGCTGCAGACCGGCTCCGAACTGTGTCAGCTGCGATCACTGGACTGAATCTACAAGCACAATGGATGTAAATTTCAAAAGAACAAGCGGCACTTTATCAAATATCATAGGACCGGCAAAAGAATGGTACCAGTTCAGATGGAGCTCTGAAACAGCTCAAAACAACAGCCTGCTTTTTGACATTATCGGTATTGATAACGCCGGAATGCAGACATTACTCAGATCTGATGTTTCGACAAAAGACTTTGTCGAACTTGCAACTATCAATGCAGCACAATATCCAAAACTGAACTTTTTGGCAAAATTCAAAATTGATACTGTTTCAGGAAATCAATCTCCGGTGTTTAAATCACTTATAGTTCAATATTCACCGGCAGCTGAAATTGTTCTTGACAGAAACACTCTCTCAGTAAACTCAACCGAAACAAAAGACAATAGCATCAATTTCTCTTTTGATTATCATAATTCGGGATATACCTATATAAATAATACAATTGTTAACTTGTATAACGGATCAGTATCTGACTCAACCATTATTCTTTCTGATACAGTAAATACAGTTCTTAAGACTGACAGTACCTTATCTTACTCAAACAGTTTTGCTGCAACGGATAAAAGAGGAAATGGAAATTATATAATAAGCATAAAGCCGAAACAGCAAATAGCGGAATTTTATTATTTTAATAATTCTGCCGAATTCAGTTTTGCCACTAAAGCTGTCTTATCAAACAACACTGTAACTTTATACAGTGACGGTAAAGAGATCCTTACCGGTGATCAGGTAACGAGAGCGCCTCAGTTAAAAATAGATTTTAACGGAAGCAATCACAGTAAAGGTTTACAGGATACACTTGCATTTAAGATCTTTATAAATGAAAAGTATATCCCCTATTACAGCGGAGGAAAATCAAATCTAGAGATAAACAAAAATCACGGTTCGGATAATACTGCAAATGAAGTTACATCTTTTATTCTTAAACCTGAACTTGAAAATGGAAAAAACAGTTTAAGGTTTGTCATGAATAATTCAGGAGTTTTGGATACTGCACAATATGATGTATTTGTAAGCGGAGAATCAGGAATAAAGGATCTGTATAACTATCCCAATCCTATGAAAAATGAGACAAGCTTCCTGTTTGATCTTGAAGGATTTGATTCAGAATATTTATTTAAGATACGTATTTACACAGTAGGCGGAAGACTGATCAAAGAGCTGGAATTTACTGCTCATTCCGGCAACAATCAGATCCCCTGGGACGGCAGGGATAATGACGGAGATTACATTGCAAACGGCACTTACCTTTATAAATTTATTGTTGAAGACGGAGCTTATAAAGAATCTTCCACGCAGAAACTTGTTGTACTCAGATAATCAAAATAGTTCAGTATTTCAATATCTGAGTTTAAATATTTAACGCAATTAAAATACCCCAATAATCAAAAGTAATTTCACTAATCTATGAGGAAAAAAATATTATTATTTGTTCTTTTATTTTTATCAGCCGGAAATTTATTCCCGCAGGATCAAACCTGGATAACTCCAAATAAAACTTATCTGAAAATTTACATTGCCGAAGACGGTATGTACAGGCTCGATAAAAATGATTTTACCAATGCAGGTATAAATACAAATGCTATCGATCCTAAGACTATAAAATTGTATAACAAGGGAGTTCAGATCCCGATTTATTTTTTCGGCGAGGAAAACAGTGTATTTGATCCGACAGATTATCTGGATTTCTATGGTAAAAAAAATTACGGCGGAATAACAAATACATATGACCATAACAATAATGTAGCATATACTACATTTGAGACTTATGACTCATACTCAGATACAAATGTTTACTGGATAGGCTGGGACGGCGATAAGGGTATCCGGTATGGAAATTCAATTAATTCGTCCGGTACTAGTTATCCAAATACATTTTTCAATGACGTTGTCCATTTTGAAAGAGATTACTTTTATTCACAGGGTGAGATGATCAACAGCAGTGATCTCAGGATTTTACAGACCGAAAAATTCAGAGGTGAAGGATGGTACTGGTCTACTCTTTATGATAATCAGACTTTAAGCGATACTGTTTCATTACCTGATCTGGCAAGTACTCCTCAGACAGCCAGTTTCAGGGTCTTTGCCTATCCTGTTAACCGGAGTACTTCCATACTTAACGAACACAGTCTACAGCTTATCGTAAATGGCAATATAATCGCTACTATTTCAGTAAATGACATTAATAAAATTGACTCGACAGTTACATTTTCCAGTTCACTTTTATCCAATTTTGCGGTAAATAATATTGCCGTGAAATATGTCCCTAACGGCGGATATTCCGGATCAATGTATATTGATCTGATGGAAATTCAGTATCCAAGGAAATTCAAATTTTCCGCTTCAAAATTATCGGCTGATCTTGGCGGATCTGATACCACTTCAAAAAAATTCAGCATCTCCGGTTTTAATCAGATCAGTCCTGTTAATATTTATGACGTAAATAATTATTTTAGAATCGCAAATTCTACTGTCACTGCTGATACTCTTAAATTTACAGGTAAGAGTAATGCAAAATTTGTTGTTGTAAACAATAACATAACAAAAAAACCACTGAGGGTAAAACAAAAATCTGTTCCGGATCTTGTATCAACATCCAACGGCGCTGATTATATGATTATTTATAATAAGAATTTTTTAGCCCAGGCAGAACAGTTAAGAGCTTATCGTCAGCAAAAAGATAATTTCAGATCTGTCAAAGCAGAGATTGAGGATATTTATGATATATTTAATTTTGGAATTGAAAATCCCGCAGCCGTCAGACAATTTACAACTTATGTTTATAACAACTGGCAACTACCAAAAATGCAATATGTTTGTCTTTTCGGAAGAGCATCACTAGATCCGAAAGGAATTCTTTCTTCATCAGCTTTTAAAACAAATTATGTTCCGACCTACGGTAATCCGCCGAGTGACGGGTATTTTGTGAATTTCAATATCGGGTCTTATTGTTATTATGATCAGATCGCAGTCGGAAGATTACCTGCTTATTATCCTTCTGAAGCGCAGACCATGGTTGACAAAATAATAGCTTACGAAAGCCAGTCACCTGATAACTGGTCAAAAGATTTTATATACATAACCGGTGGAGGTACAATTTCAGAACAACTATCTCATCAGTCAAAATCCAATATTGAGATCAGTAACTATATTGCGCCGCCCTCTATTTCAGGTGATGCTCACAAGATCTACAGAACGGATACATCAGGAAGCGCAACATTCAACATCAAGGATTCAATTAAAAATGATATCAGCCGGGGTGCATTATTTGTTAATTTCAGAGGACATGCAGGAAGTCACGACTGGGAAGTTGCAATGAATGATCCGGGTACGCTGACAAACGGTAATAAGCTTCCGATCATTCTCAGTCTTACCTGTTTTACAGGCGAAAATTCTAAGGCTGATTACAGAGGCTTCGGAGAGAGATTTGTTTATTTTGCCGATAAAGGCGCAATTGGATTTGTGGGAACTACAGGATGGAGCTATGCTCAATACGGTAATGACTTCGGGACACATATTGTTCAAACTCTGAAATCTGATACAACAAGGAGATTGGGGCAGCTTACGAAATATGCCCACGGTAAAATGTCAAGAGATTCACTTGCATTCAGTATAAGACATACTCTTAATTGTTATAATCTAATCGGAGATCCGGCAGTTACTTTGAATTTACCGCGAAGACCTGAATTATCAATAAATAATACTGAATATTCTCTATCCAATAATTTTCCGTCAGTAGGTGAATTTGTAACTTTGACTGCTTATCCGAAAAACTTCGGACTTTATTGTGATTCCAATACTGTAAGATTTCAGATCAAGAAAAATAATATCAATTATCTCACAAAAGATACAGTTCTTAAATTTTTCAAATTTGAAGATACCCTGAGATACACTTTCAAAATTGATTCATCAGGAGTTTATTCTGCTTCCATAACACTTGATTATAACAACTGGGTACCTCTTGAAAATAAATCAAATAATACGATCAATTTAAGCATACCGGTTAAGAATACGGCATTTGTTCCCCTCAAACCTGTAACCAATTCAGCTTTGAGCACTGACAGCGTTGAATTTACCTGTCTGAATCCAAGGGTTCAGCAATATTCAAACAATTTGAAAGTGATGTTGCAGTTTGATACGACGGCGCAGTTTAATTCTCCTCTGCTTAAATCATTTGCCAGCACCAGTGTTACAGGTGTCGTAACAAAATTCAAGACCTCCATTCCGGCATTATCCAATAACAGAATTTATTTCTGGAGAACAAACTGCATTGTAAATAACGATACTACCGGATGGTCATCAGTTCAGAATTTTATATACAATAACAGCCTTTCAACTTCTTTATCACGTAATGACAAGTCAGAAGATAACAGTCCTGCTTCAAGTATAGTTTTACTTAAAAACAATAAATCTCAATTCAATCAAAGTGATTATGTTAATACAAATTATAATTCCGGCGGAATTCAGCTTTCGGATTATTCCGCTAATTTGTTTGTAAGATCATACGGCAGTAATGCTGAAGAGTCATCATATTTCAGCATAGGCGGAAAAAACATTTACATTGACGGCGGTCTGAATACGGGATTGAATTTGCTTAAAGTTAAAAAACTAAATGGTAATATTCTGTCTTTCAGAAACTTCAAAATGAATACCGGAACATCCAATGATTCACTTGTGAATTTTCTGAATACATTTGATTCGACTCAGTATCTGATGCTTCTTAATGCTGCTTATGTTCCGGGTGGAGTGTATCTCAGCACGGCGGCAAAGACCAAGCTCAGACAATTCGGAAGTATATATTGTGACTCGATCGGATTAATAAGTTATTTTCACACATGGAGTCTCATTGGTTATTTAGGAGCTACAGGCGGACAGGTATCAGAGATGTTCGATCCGTGCTGCAGACCTGCTCCGAACTGCGTTTCCTGTGACCACTGGACGGAATCACTGAGCAATAAAAATGTAATATTCAAAAAATCGGAAGGATCTGTATCTAACATAGTAGGTCCGGCAAAGACATGGACAAATTTTTCATGGACACAGACGTTATTTCCAAACAGCTCAATTAAGTTTGATGTTTATGGTGTAGACCTGAATAACATACAGACGTTACTTTATTCCAATATCCAGACTAATACTAATTTTGACCTTAGTGCGATCAATGCTTCGGCATATCCTAAACTCAATCTCGTCGCAAAGTTCAATATTGATACTCTTACAGGTTCGTCATCTTCGGTTTTAAATTCTATTAAAGTTAACTATACTGCTCCTCCGGAGATTACATGGGATGTGAACAATTTTAAATTTACATATACTGAAGGTAACGATGCTACTTTAAAATACAGTTTGTTTTATTACAATGCCGGTTATTCGGATATCACCGGATCTGTATTCAGTTTGTATAAAATAAATACAGACGCTCAGAATCTGATTAAGTCTGATACCATCTCGAGCCCTCTGACTGTTGATAATTTCCAGTCTGTCAACTCCAAAGCCCCGATACTTGGTTTGAGAAATAATACTAAACTCATTCTGGTTATTAAGTCCAAAGACAACGGTAACGAATTTTATACATACAATAATACCGCCGAGATGATGCTGAATGTAAATTCCAATTCCTCTCCTGTCAGTATGCTTGTATATAATGGTGATCGGATTTTAAACTCAGGGGATCAGGTTTCAAAAAAACCGGAACTAAAGATCAGCATATCAGATCCGGAATTCAGTGGTTCGATTGGCTCGGATACCACTCGTTTAAAGGTAAGTCTGAATAACAAATATGTGCCGTATTTCAAAAGCGGAAAGTACAATGATGACATACGATTGATTGAAACAGACAACAGGGGTTCAGGTACAGGAAACTCTTTAATGTTTTTACCTGAATTACAGAACGGTCAGAATAATCTGGCATTGATTTACAATAATGGTCAGGGGTTATCTGATACACTTTCTCTGGATGTATTTGTAAGTGATGAACTTGGGGTAAGGGATTTTTATAATTATCCTAACCCGATGAAAAATGAAACGAGTTTTATATTCAATCTTACCGGTTCGGTAGTACCCGATAAGTTCAAAATAAAGATCTATACGATCTCAGGAAGACTGATTAAAACTATTGAAGCGCCGGTTAATATTGGTAATAATAATATTCCATGGGATGGAAGAGATGAAGATGGAGACTATATTGCTAATGGTACTTACATATATAAACTGATCACTGAAGATGACATTGATTTTGTAACTCTTACACAGAAACTCGTTGTTCTGAGATGATCTTGTAAATTAAGAATAATAAATCCTTTATAAAAAAGGGCATGAAAACTGATTTTCATGCCCTTTTAATTTTAAAAAGAAAATTTTATTACTTTGACAGCTCGGTTTCAATAACACCTGTGATCTCATCCGATTCAGGCGTTACCTTACTTTTGTATCTTGCAATAATATCACCGTCTTTACTGATAATGAACTTTTCAAAATTCCAGCCGATATCTCCTGCAGGTTCTGAATTGTTGATTAACCTTTCATACAAAGGGCTTTTATTATCACCTAAAACTTCGATCTTGTCAAACAATGGGAAGGTTACATTGAACTTTGTTTCACAAAAAGTTCTGATCTCTTCATTGGTTCCCGGCTCCTGACCGCCGAAATCATTACAGGGGAAAGCAAGAATTTCAAAACCTTTTTCATTATATTTTTGATAAATATTTTCAAGTCCTTCATATTGTGATGTGTAACCGCATTTTGAAGCTACGTTCACGATCATAAGCACTTTGCCTTTATACTCAGAAAGTTTTACAGTGTCACCGTCCATGTTGATGACTGAAATGTCATAAATGTTTTTATTCACAGTTATATCCTTTTTTGAATTTAAATTATTTGATAGGTTTTCTGAATTTCCGGTTTTAGTTTTGGAACATCCTACGGTAAGAACCAGTATTACCAGCAGAAACGAGATCTTGAATTTTGTTTTTATCATATTATTATTTTTTGTTTATACAGTTTAACTAAAACAGGGTTAATTAAATTCAAAATACATTAAAAAATTATCCATCCATATTCATCGGAGCAAGTTCTCCTTCACTGCTGGCAATTACAACACATGCGAGTGAATCCGCAATCACATTCGGTACTGTTCTGCACATATCCAGTAATCTGTCGACTCCGATGATCAATGCTATGCCTTCCTCCGGAACTCCCACAGATTTCAGCACTATTATAAGCATTATCAGACCAATACCGGGTACCGGAGCTGTACCAATTGCAGCAAGAGCTGCCGTTAAAACAATTGTAAGCTGCTGAGTAAGATTCAGATCAAATCCATAGACCTGAGCAATGAACATAGCCGCTACTGCCTGATACAGCGCTGTACCGTCCATGTTAATCGTTGTACCAAGCGGCAGGACAAAACTGGCTATCTTATTAGGCACACCGAGCTTTTTTTCACAGATATCCATGGTCACGGGCAAGGTTGCTGCCGATGAACTGGTAGAAAAAGCCACAGCGATAACCTGCCGCTGAGTCTTGAAAAACTTGAATACATTCATTTTTGTAAATAGCTTCAGCATCAATGGATATTCCACAAAGGTCAGGATCGTAAGACCTATTATTACAGTCAAAGAATACAGCAGCAATGTCTGAAGTATACTGAATCCGAACTCTGCAACGGTTGCTGAGATCAGAGTAAATACAGCTATTGGTGCAACATACATTATCTTTTCAACCAGCAAAATCATCGCATTTGAAACACCGTCAAAAAAATTGATAACTGTTTTGGATTTATCATCATTGATCTGTGATAAGAATATGCCCGTAAGAATTGAAAAGAAAACGATCTGCAGAAAATTTCCGTCTGCAATTGCATTGAATGGATTTTTCGGTACTATGTTAACAAGGAAATCCACTATATCCATGGAGATGTTCTGCTCAATTTTACTCATAGCATCATCCTGATAAGTTTCGAGCAATCTCTCTTTGGTTTCCTCTGGCATGAATTTTCCGGGCTGAATTATATTAGCGCAGGCTAATCCAATGGAAATAGCTATAACAGCTGTCATTGCATAAAATCCAATTGTCTTCCCGCCGATTTTCGCAATATGCTTCAGATCGGAAAGTGAGGCTGCTCCTACTATAAGTGATGACAGGACAAGAGGAACAGCTATCATGGTCAGTAGCCGGATGAATATGTCCCCTATAGGTTTCAGCATTACTCCAATGGTACTGACTTTACCTATTTCCTTTATATTCCCTATCGACTCTTTTTCACGATCTGCATATTTAATTTCGACCTTCAGATTCTGTCTGAGCTTTTTATCTTTTATGGAATTGAAATATTTTATTACGGCAAGCTGGGAATTTGAATCAAATGATTTTAAAATCGAATCCTGTTTAAGAAAAGAGATCTCCGACCAGTTCTCTATATTAAATTTTCCATCAGCACTCTTTACTTCTATTTCATTTTGATTTATGTGAAAGATCGAACCGAATACAGCGCCGAGTATTAACGCAATTACGATCTGAGTGTGTAATTTAATTTTCATTCTCAGTCTTGTTTTTATTTATAAAATTAAATCTTAATTTCTGTGCATAATATAGCAGGATGGAAAATACCACACTTATTGACATTATAAGAATCCAGAGTGAAGGTCTGATATAATCGATTTCATAGAATTCCTTTATCAATTTTATGAACATCAGATCTGAACCCGTAGCTGCAAGGAAAATATAACCTAATAAAATTCCGAGTCCGTACAACAGATAGATCAGAATATTCTTGCCTGCATCAGGTAATACTATGGAAAAATAATTTGCAATGTTGGTGATGATCATAATTGTCAGCATTACCATCTGAATTTCTTTCTCGTTAATAGTATAATATTTAGCCGCAATATATATTCCTATATAACCCGCTGCAACTATTATTAAAGCGGAAAGAACTACAAAAGACAGCAGCTCTTTCATAAAGTTAACCGTCTTGGAAGTATCTGTATTTTTAAGCGTTATTATAAAAGCAGGAAAAGCTATACCGAACATATTAATCAATGATACCCTTCGGGGAGTCAACGGAAAATCAAGAAAAAAGAACATTGACAGTAATGTAATATAAATTACAAAAAAATTCTTCGTAATAAATAATTTACCAACTGACTTAACCGTATTGACAATCTTATTCCCTTCATCGAATATTTGCGGAAGCAAAGAAAATTTATTTTTCAGTAAAACAATATCAGCTACTTCTTTGGTAATGCTGCTCCCTTCTTCCATTGCAATTCCCATATCAGCTTCCTTGATAGCAGGCAGATCATTTACTCCGTCCCCTATCATTGCAGTATAGATCTTGTCTTTCTTCAATGCCTTTATGATCCTTAGTTTATGCTCGGGTTTCAGTCTTGCAAAGATCACATTATCCATCACAGTCTTTTTAAACTCTTCCTCGCTGATATTATCAAGATCACTTCCCGTGATCATATCCGTGTCCTTTACTTTCCACCCTATGATATTTGTAACTTCCTGTATTGCCTTTGCAGAATCTCCTGATAAAATTTTAAGTTTAATCCCGTTACCTTCAAATAATTTCAAAGCATCATATACATCGTCTCTTATTTTATCAGTAATTGAAAGAACACATATCGGATCAATTTCTATATCATTTAAATTTTCCTTTATCTGATTTGAATTAATGTCATTGCTGACAATTCCGAATAGTACATTTCTGTAAATTCCCAGATCTTTATCAATGAAGATTTTACCTGATGATTCAGAATCTTCTTTTTTTACTTTTTTTATGAGTACGTCATACGCTCCGAGAATAAAAGTTTGCTTTATATTGTTTTTTTCGACCGTGATCATACTAAGCTTTCTCTCAGAGCTGAAAGGAAATTCATCTTTCAGTATAAATTCACTATCAGAATTATAAATACTCAGCGCTTCGATAGTTGCATTCTTGTCGCTTGTCAGCTTTGCATAAGTTCCAATAAATAATTCAATTTCTTCCGTGGAATATTTATTGTTTAATGAATTCAACTGATAAACGGACAGCATATTCTGAGTCAGGGTTCCTGTCTTATCCATACAAACAACCTGCACATTCGAAAATGATTCGATAGCATTCAACCGCTGTACGATCGCTCCCAGCTTGCTTATTCTGGAAACACCCACTGCAAATGTAACTGTTGCCATCAGCACAAGCCCCTGAGGGACAAGAGAGATCAAAATAGTAGAGATCTTTCTCACAAAATCTATATCCATTTTTCCCGAATTGAATCCAACTTCAAGAGCAACCAGAAATAATGCCACAACAAAAAGGATCTTCACAATGGAATTAATTTTTTTCTGAAGCGGAGTAAGATCGAATTTGTATTTCTTTGCCTGCTCCGTGATCTGAGCTGCATAGCTTTCATTACCGATCTTTAATGCCTTATATAGACCATTTCCGGAGAGACAGAAACTTCCGGAAAGTACCTCTTCATTTAATTTTTTATGGATCGGATTAGATTCGCCTGTCAGAAGAGATTCGTCAATTTCAAGATGGTTTGAAAATACCACTTCACCGTCAACAACAATCTGATCGCCTCTGCGGATCATGATTATGTCATCGAGTACGATCTCTGAAGGATTGATGGAAACTTCCTTTCCTTCCCTGATGACAACGACTTCTTTCTTAAGAAGCAAATTGACCTTATCCAGTGCTCGTTTGGCTTTGATCTCCTGAAATATGGCAAGGAATGTATTAAGAAATGCAATTAAAAAAATACCAATACTGTCCAGAATTAATCTGTCGTCTTCAGTTTTAAAATAAAAATAACCCAGGAATAAGATTATTGAGAATATTACCAGATTAAAGACTGAGAACAGATTCTCAATAAAAATTTCACCTATTGTTTTCGTCCTTGGCTTGGAAGATTTATTCTGAAGACCTTCCGCTTTCCTTTTCCGGACTTCTTCAGAAGTCAGACCCTGAAACTGCAAATGTGTATTTTAAATTTTGAATGAGTGAAATTATTAAATTTAGATTAGAAAGGATAGATAATTAAGTTGATTGGCTGATTGGTTGATTGGTTAATTGGTTAATTGGTTGATTGGTTAATTGTGTTTTCAACTTTTAACTTTCAACTTTTAACTTTTAACTTTTAACTTTTAACTTTTAACTTTTAACTTTCAACTTTCAACTTTTAACTTTCAACTTTCAACTTTCAACTTTCAACTTTCAACTTTCAACTCCGATTTGTATATTCTGATCATATGAAAATCAGAAAATTCTTAGTAACTATATTTATAATACTTTCAGTAAATTTTTCTTTTCAGCCTGTAACATTTTATATCCGTGAAAGGCAATCAGTGGTTTATACAATAAAATCAGATAAGAATAAGATCACTGATGATTTTATAAATAAAAATGAGACTAAAAGATTTTACATCTTAGTCTCATTGACTTTTCAGGCTGAGATATGTGAATCGGAAGCATTGCGTTTTAATTCATCTTAGAGTTTCTTACCAAAGCTATTAGACTTCTATCAAATTTGCATATTCACACTAAATGTATTTTTTATTCTTAAACAAATTATAAGAAAAAGATATTATTCCTTTTTTAACTTCAATCTCTGTTCAGTACGGAAAAATAAACCGGGATCTTGTTATCCCTACCCTGAAAAATCAGTGTAGGCGAATACATAAGCTCCAGCGAAGCAATCTCAGTGGATTCGAATTCCTTGTAATTTTTTATTGACTGAATATAATTCTCATCGAACAGATAGAAATCCTGTTTAACATTGAATTTTTTATTTACATAATCCTTTAATCTGACCATGACCGGATAAGCCATTGCATCCGGTCTCCAGTAATCAAAAACAATTTCAGAACCCTGAATCTGTATTTCAGAATAAATATCAAACAGATCATCAAGAATTTCCTTGTTCAGATAATAAGTAAGACCTTCCATTATTATTAATGAAGGATTTCCTGAAATTTCATTCGTCAGTATTTTTTTAAACTCTTCTCTCTGATCTTTCGAAGTCAGATCCGTTGAATAATACTGAACATTTCTTTTTGGTAATGTATTATTTTTTTGCCATTCTGATGTCTTTTTTTCTTTAAAGGCGATTATATCCGGAAGGTCAAATTCTATGAATCTGTTTTCAGATTCTATTAAAAAAGGATAATCATCAAAACCGGAGGCAACATCTACAATAACTGCATTTTTATTATCTCTGATAAATGATTTAATATGTTCGAGATAGAACCTGTTTCTTAAACTTAAATTCAGATCATCATTCGGATATACATTTTCTGAAAGATCATTCCATAATTCTTTAGCCTCAGGTGTGACCCAGAGTTTCGCATAAATATCCTTGCTGATATCTTCTTTCAAAGATCTGGAATAATTTACAACAAAAGCTGTTCCCGAAACATCCGTTCTTAGATCATCCATAAATATTTCTTTAGATTATTATCTGAATTCTTTATTGATCACATCGATCTCACCCGGACTGAATATTTCACCCATAAATATATCTGCAACCGGTCTTATTTTTATTTTTAACCTAGAACTTGTTCCGGACTTTCCACCGATAGCTAAAGCAAGATTCATTATTTTTTCATATCCTCCGTTTCCGAAAAGTTGTGCAAGATCAAGTTTGACAGGTATTGGAATAGTAACTGATTTACCTACACCCGGAATAATGATATTCTTGTCAACTTCACCTCCGACCATTTCCTGTCCGTCGATCAGCAGTCTCCAGCTTATGGATTTTATAAGACTTGATGACTCTGCACTTCCGCCGGGATATGTATCGGGATTCTTGGCAATTAAATTCACGTCAAAGCTCGCCGGCATGCTCCCTCCGGCAAATGCTGCAAGTAAAACCGCACCATCAATCAGATTAACATCATTCAGAGTTTTTATTTTACTGATATTTACTCCTGCAAGATCGAAATTATCCACACTTCCCAGCTTAAACTGAAGTCTCTGTGCATTTTTAACTGCATCACTGATACCTGAACAGCTATACAATATCACTGCCATTAAAAAGCAGATAAATGTTATGGTAATTTTTGTTTTCATATATAAGATTTGATTTTTGATTTTTGATTTTTGATTTTTGATTTTTGATTTTTGATTTTTGATTTTTGATTTTTGATTTTTGATTTTTACAAATATAGTTCAACCGAGTTCAATGTGCAATGTTCAATGTGCAATGTTCAATGTGCAATGTGCTTAATAACTAACTGTCAACTATCAACTGTCAACTATCAACTATCAACAGTCAACTATCAACTATCTCTGACTTTAATATCATCCCCTATTTAAGTATTTTGTAAAAAGTTAAAAATTTGAAATTAACCGACACCCAGAAAAAATCCGAAAGAACTGTACTTGTATGCTATTCTAAACGGAAAGATATAAAGCATTCTCATTCCGAAGATTCTCTTATTGAGCTGAAGTTTCTTGCTGAGACTGCCGGCGCTGAAGTCATAGAGACCTTCTTCCAGGAAAATGATTCCTTTGATTCAAGATTTATGATCGGAAAAGGCAAGACTCAGGAAATTGCAGATTATGTCGAATCTAATGATATACAACTCGTTATTTTCGAAAATGAACTCGCTTATACTCAGCTCAGAAACCTAGAAAACAAGATCAAATGCAAGATAATAGATAAGTCAAATCTTATACTCGATATTTTTGCATCCAATGCAAGAACTGCTCAGGCAAAACTTCAGGTAGAACTTGCTCAGCTTGAATATACACTTCCGAGACTGACAAGACAATGGACTCACCTATCCAAACAGTTCGGAGGGATCGGTACAAAAGGTCCGGGTGAAACTCAGATCGAAACTGACAGAAGACTTATCAATACAAGAATAACAGTATTGAAGGATAAGCTTAAGAAAGTTGCAGAGCAGAGAAAAACACAATCTTCAGAAAGAGGTAAATTTTTCAGGATCTCGCTTGTAGGTTATACCAACGCAGGCAAATCAACTTTACTCAATGCGCTCACAGGTGCGGATGTATATGTTGAAAATAAACTCTTTGCAACACTGGATACATCGACTAAAGTACTTCAATTACTTGTTACCAATGACGGAAAGGTTACAAAATTCCCAAAGAAAATTCTTATTTCAGATACAGTAGGTTTTATAAAAAATCTTCCTCATAATCTTATTGAGTCATTTAAATCAACTTTACTCGAAGTTATAGAATCAGATCTTTTATTGCATTTAGTAGATGTGTCAAATGAAAATTTCAGGGATCAGATGGAAGTAGTAACTGAAACATTAAAAGAGATAGGCGCTGAAAATAAGAAAATAATTAATGTTTTCAATAAAACAGATATGGTTGATGACCCTGATCTTATCAGGATACTGAAAAATGAATTCAGGGATGCAGTCTTTATCTCAGCCGAAAAAGGATTGAATCTGAATTCACTTATGGAAAGAATGAAATCCGAGCTCAACAGTGAAAACACTGAGCGGACTATTAAGCTTAAACCCGACGAACACAAGAAAGTAAGCATGATATATAAACTTGCAGAGGTCAGCAAGATCAAATATCTGAAGAGCGGGATAAAAATTTCATTTAAAACCAATGACAAGAATTATTCAAAGCTAAAGACATTGGCTGAATAATTTAAATTTAAAAATTGGATAAAAGAGAATTAATTAATGTATCTGAATTCCAAAAGCATATTTTCTGGAATTACAAACCCGGTGCCGAGCTTGACAGGAATATTATAATTGAGAATGTACTTCTTTACGGAGAACTGGAAGACTTCAGGAAGTTAATTAAGTTGGTTGCTTTAGAAGACATCAGAAATGTAACTGATATTATTGAGAAGAAAGGAAGATTTAAAAAACGAGTCAACTTTATAAGAAAAGTTGTTTTATCTGATTAAGAATAAATTTGAATTTAAAAAATATTTCTGAAAATACCCGCAAAGTAATTGAACTACTTTCTGAGCAGAAATTTATTAACAAATTCACTCTTGTAGGTGGAACAGCTTTGTCTTTGCATTTAGGTCACAGATTATCCGAAGATCTTGATTTTATGTATGACGGAAAATTTCTTGAATCACGGTCTGTTATTAAATTCATGAATAATGTTTTTAAAGAGAATATTAAACTTGTCAAGCAGGATAATGATCACCAGCTTGATTTTATAATAAACGGTGTGAAGGTTACATTTTTCACAAATGATGCTGTAAATATTATTTTCGATGTAAAAGATCATTCTGTTTCTTTCAATGAGATGAATATAGCTACCGTGGATATTATTTCGACTTTAAAAATTAATACCATTGCTCAAAGAAATACTATCCGGGATTATTATGACCTTTATTATATAGCCAGGAATGTAATCCCATTAGAGAACATTATAAAAAAAAGCAAAGAGAGATTACCAAATACAGCAGATATTACATATTCGGAAACCATTATTTATATTGACGATCTGACTGAGGATTCCATTCAAGATCATATGTTTCCAAAAGAGAATGTTAATAAAAAACAAATAGCAGATTTTTTCACAAAAGAGCTTAAAAAAATTTTAAATAAGAATAAACCAAAAACAAAGAAGGGAAAATAAAAAATGCAAACAACCGGAACATTCAAAGGAGTTGATTATTACGGAATAGATGATATGCTTACAGAAGAGCAACGATCGATAAGAGATACTGTAAGGGATTTTGTTTCAGAAGAAGTAATACCTATAATAGAAGAGTACAATCAGGAAATGCAGTTCCCGACCCAGCTTATCCCAAAGATGGCTGAACTCGGAATATTCGGTCCGACTCTTCCGGTAGAATACGGGGGAATGGGAATTGACAATGTTGCTTACGGACTTATCATGCAGGAGCTTGAAAGAGGAGACAGCGGTGTCAGGAGTTTTGCTTCTGTGCAGTCTGCACTTGTTATGTATCCGATCTACACTTTCGGTAGTGAAGAGCAGAGAATGAAATATCTGCCTAAACTTTCAAAAGGCGAGATGATAGGATGTTTCGGATTAACCGAACCTGACTTCGGAAGCAATCCGGGCGGAATGATCACTAAAGCTGAAAAGACAGACGGCGGATATATTCTCAACGGAGCAAAAATGTGGATCACAAACGGAACAGTCGCCGATGTAGCAGTTGTATGGGCGAAGCTTGACGGCAAAGTAAGAGGATTCCTGGTTGATAAAGGAACAAAAGGATTCACGGCTCCGGAGATGAAAGGTAAACTTTCACTCAGAGCTTCAATTACTTCAGAGTTAGTATTCTCAGATTGTTTCATACCTGAGGAAAATTTACTGCCAAACAGCGGCGGACTTAAATCACCACTTATGTGTCTGACACAGGCAAGATACGGGATCGCATGGGGAGTTATAGGTCTTGCAATGGAATGTTACAATACTGTATTGAATTATTCCTTGTCAAGAATACAGTTCGGTAAACCGATAGCCGCATTCCAGCTGACACAGGAAAAGCTTGCTTACATGCTGACTGAAATTACAAAAGCCCAGTTGTTGAATTATCAGCTTGCAAAGTTAAAGGATTCAGAAAAGATGCGTCCTCAGCAGGTTTCAATGGCTAAAAGAAATAATTGTGAAATTGCAAAGATCATTGCCGGTATGGCTAGAGAGATGCTCGGCGCTAACGGTATTCTGGATGAATATCCGATAATGAGACATCAGAATAATATTGAATCCGTAAAGACTTATGAAGGTACTCACGAAATGCATACGCTGATACTTGGTGAAGATATTACAGGAATAGCAGCTTTTGAATAAGAGTAAAATTCTGCTTTAAATTATTTTTTATATTTAAATGAAAACCTTCGACATACCGGTATTTTACAGAAGCCCTGTAATTTCAAAGATCAAATCTTCGAGAAAGATCAGTGATCCGAGAAAGAAGGATTACTCCCCTACCGAACTTGATTTCGGTCCCGTGGTATTTTATATTGCACGGCATTTCGGGTTCTGTTACGGTGTAGAGAATGCTATCGAAATTTCTTACAGAGCTATTGAGGAAAATCCGGACAAGAGGATTTTCCTCTTAAGCGAAATGATACACAACTCTGATGTGAACAATGATCTACAGAACCGCGGTGTACAGTTTATCATGGATACTTCGGGAAAGCAGTTTATAGAATGGAGTGAACTAAAGAGTGATGACATAGTGGTCATCCCGGCATTCGGAACTACACTGGAGATCGAGAAGAATCTCTCACAACTGGGCATAAATCCTTTAAGGTATAATACAACCTGCCCGTTCGTGGAGAAAGTATGGAACCGGGCAGATTCTCTCGGCAAAGATAATTTTACAATTATAGTTCACGGGAAATACAAACATGAAGAGACGCGCGCAACATTCTCACACAGCAAAGAATCCGCACCTACACTGATCATTCGTGATATGGATGAAGCTGAAGTGGTCGGTAAATTTATTTCGGGAGATATATCCGTAAATGATTTTAATTCGGTTTTTGAAGGCAGATTTACAAAAGACTTCGATCCGGAAATTCATCTTGACAGGATCGGAGTCGTGAATCAGACTACCATGCTTGCTACGGAAACTCAGGCAATTGCTGACTACCTTAAAGAAAAAATGATCGGAAAATTCGGAGCGGATAATATTCAGCAACACTTTGCCGATACAAGAGATACTTTGTGTTATGCCACACATGATAATCAAAAAGCCACATACGGTTTGCTTGAAAAAGACGCGGACCTGGCGATCGTAGTAGGCGGGTATAACAGTTCGAATACATCCCATATAGTTGAACTTTGCGAGGAAAGACTTCCCACTTATTTTATCTCATCCGCTGAAAAGATAATTTCCCGCAAAACAATAAGCCATTTTGATTTTCACAATCAGATCGAATTAACAACAAATAATTTTCTCCCTGAAAAAGATCCTGTAAGAATTATACTTACCAGCGGAGCTTCTTGTCCTGATTCAATAGTAGATGATGTTTTACAAAAACTGGTTTCCTATTTTGAAGATACCAGACCGATTGAAGATCTGATCAGTGAGTTTATTAAAAATTAAATATAGTTTTTTATATACCGGACATATCTAACACTACAAATTTAAAATAGTCTTTTAGATATACCGGATTTAATTTTTTCAAAGAAACAATCCGAACAATTTTCTTTTTATAGAATAATATTTTCTCAAAGTCATTTTGATAAGTAATTTACTGGATCCGGTAATTATATTTTTTGTGCTTGGTATTCTTTCAGGCGTACTGAAGAATGATCTTAAGCTGCCTGAAGCAATTTACGATGCACTCAGCATTTACCTGCTTCTGGCTATCGGATACAAAGGCGGTCTTGAACTTTCGAAAACGAGTTTAAATAATATTTATTTTCCGGTTGCTGCTACAATCTGTTTAGGTATACTGATCCCTCTAATTGCTTTTGTTATTTTATCGAGAGCAGGAAAATTCAAAAAACCGGATTCGGCTGCCATTGCTGCTCATTACGGTTCGGTCAGCGCGGTTACATTTGCTGTCGCAATAGATTTTCTTCATAATTCCGGAGTAATATATGATGAGTATATGACAGTTCTACTGGTCATGCTTGAAATTCCTGCTATAGCCGTTGGAATTACTTTAGCGAAATTTCATTCGAGGGAAGGAAGTGATGTTGACATAAATAGTCTTGTAAAGGAAATTCTTTTTGGAAAGAGCATTTACCTGCTTTTAGGCGGACTGATCGCAGGATACTTTGCAGGTATGTTCCACAATGAATCCATCAACAAACTTTTCCTAGATCTGTTCAAAGGCTTTCTTGCATTTTTCCTTCTCGAAATGGGAATCATTGCTTCAAAAAGATTCCGCGATTTTAAAAGGGTCGGTCCGTTTCTTATTTCTTTCGGTATCGTAATGCCGCTCATATCATCGATACTCGGAATATTTGCAGGATTGATCTCGGGATTGTCTTTGGGAGGAACTTTCATACTCGCCTGCATGGCTGCAAGTTCTTCTTACATAGCTGCGCCTACAGCCATGAGAATTGCTGTACCTGAAGCTAATCCTACTTTGTATATCACAGCTTCTCTTGGGATCACTTTTCCATTTAATATAATCATAGGATTGCCGGTTTATTATTATTTAACTGATTTAATATTTAAAATTTTTAAAGGATAAAATGAAAATTATCAAAGAAAAAGCGGTTACAATTGTTACTGAATCATTAATTGAAAAAAAACTTATCCGTGAATTGAAGAAACTCGGCATTAACGGATATACCATTGAAGATGTCAGGGGCGAAGGTCAGAAAGGAGAAAGAGGAAGTGACTGGGATCAGATGAGCAGTGTAAGAATTCAGATAGTCTGTGGTAATGATTTAGCTGATAAGATTATAAATTATCTGAATAAAAATTATCTGGATAAATATGCAATGTTCGTTTTTATGTTTGATACTGAAACAATCTCACATGAAAGCAAATGAAGCTGTAAAGAATCTCTGTTTTTATGAATTTTTACTAAATATAATTTTTCGATTAGATTATAATTAACTACTCCGGTTTATCTCAGCAATCTCTTATTCAGCAGATCTTTCAGATCTCTTCTTCCGTCCAGAACCCCATAGATCATTATTAACTTTGGGAATATTTTATAAATTATTCTATATGATTTATAGTGTATTTCGAGAAAATCTTTTTCCCCAAATTCAAACTCAGGAAGCTTATGCCCCCTATAAGGAAAATTATCCAGGTCTAAACATTTTTGAATTAATTTATCGATAAGCTTTTCAGCATTTTTGATGGAATCATTAATTGCAACATAGTCAGAAATATCATCAAGATCTTTTTCAGCTATTGAAATGATATGGACTTCATACTTCATTCTTAAACTTTTTAATTCTTTCTTTAAGTTCTGCAAATGCTTCTTTAGCCGGTCTGTGTCTCCCTTTTCTGACATCTTCCTCTCCGAGAGCAAGTATCCTGAGCATAGTCAGAGTATTCTGTGTCTTCTCGTATTCTGTAATGCTCTGTACTACAATTTTAGCTTCACCATTCTGAGTTATGTAGAGAGTCTTTCCGTTTTCGGAAACATCCCTCACAACTTCCGCAGTATTCGCTTTTAAATAACTGATGGGTTTTATTGAATCTTTTAAGCTCATAATAATTGGGTTTTAGTTCAGACCAAATATAGTCTTTATATGGTACTGGTTCAATTTTGAAATGTAGTATTATTACTAAGACTCAAATCATTTATTATACCACTAAGGCACAAAGGACACGAAGATCACAAAGAATTTAATTTGAAATTATATTTTAGCAGATATAAAAAAATTATAAACCTTTGTGTTCTTAGTGCCCTTTGTGTCTTTGTGGTAAACGACCTTAGATCAAGCTTCCACTTTTTCCTTCTGAAACATCTTCTGAAACTCCCACTTCTTCCTGTTCTTCCAGCTGCCTTTGTGATAAGCGTAACCGGCTATCAGCGGCATTGCTATTGTTGCTTCGCAGTAGACCATTTGTTCGTATGTCATGTCAACCTTTCCCCACGAACTCGCTTCTTTCAAAGTCGAACCCGAAAGCGCTCCGTCCCTGTCATCTGCTACCGTGATCTGAACGGCATATTTATGCATAGAAACTTCTTTGCCTAATATCTCAGCTGCTACTACTGTATCCTGCGCAAAGTTCTTCGGAACTCCGCCGCCAACCATGAATAAACCAGAGTCTTTTGATTCAAGTTTTATTTTTGTTAATTCTAAAAAGTCTTTTGCTGAATCGAGTGAGACGTGTGAATCGGGGTTATTGAACTGATGATGTACAAATCCGAATCCTGCTGAACAGTCAGAAAACGCCGGAACAAAGATCGGCACATTATTCTCATAAGCTGCCAATACAACTGAGTCTTTATTCTTGCCGTGTTTGGAAAGATACTCGCCCATGTGCCAAATGAATTCGCGGGAGGAATAAGGTCTGTGTTCGAGCGAGTCGCATATTTTCCCTATTGTAAAATCACATTCTCTCAGATCTTCCTCGTCAATATAAGTATCATAGATCCTGTCGATCATTAGTTCCCGCATTTCATTATCATCCACGAACTGCGAGCCTTTGTAATGCTTGTATCCGAGACCTTCGAAAAAATCCTGATCGACCATAATTGCGCCGGTAGAAACGATGGCATCAACCATATTATTTCTCACCATATCGACTACAACATTCTTCAGTCCGGCTGAGAAAAGCGAACCCGCAAGACAGAGCATCACCGAACATTCCTTATCAGCAAGCATCATGTCATAATACTTAGCAGCAGTAGCAAGGTCTCTCGATGAGAATGCCATATCCTGCATGTCCTCGACTAGTGTGATGACGTTATGCTTTTTGATATCAATGTGCTTTATGGTTTCTTTAAGATAATCCTGTTTGGTTTTCATAAGGTAAATAGTTTTGATTTAAAAATTTTAGTGAATATAAAAATTTGAGATTTGTTTTAAAATGGAGTTATTGGTTTATATGAGAATTATTAATTATTAAAGTGACAGTTTTGTTAGTTTGAACAGCAACAATCTTATTTGGGCAACAGCAAAAGATCGTTATTTTGAAAGTAGTATAAAAAAGAAAAATTTAATTGTCTTAGATAAAAATCTTGCTTGACATTTGAAATTGATTAGAATAAATTCATTACATATTAAGGCAGTAAATATGAAAGCAAAATTCTAATTCTTCCGCTTTTATATTTAAAATTTAAAAATCATAAACAGTATAAATTATGTCTACCGAAGTATCCCTCCGAGATATAACTACAGGAGTACCAGTCTTTTACTCTAAGTATGAAGAAGCCCGAGATAACGCTAATGATTATGATGTGATCAGCATATATGCAAACATAGATGAACAAATAGTTCTTAAGAATTTAGTGGATGTGTATATTGATCCGGGAACAGTTGAAGATTTTTCAGGTAAAGGTCCTACCATCACGGATAACGGTCAAGAGTGTAAATGTAATATTTCAGGTGGCGGAATAATTACTAATTCTTATTCTGATACTGATAAAAAAGGATGCGTAGAAATTTCAAACAGTTCTTCTGAAGTTAATATTGAATGTTACAGGATAGAAAATGATGGCGAAAGTTCTACAAGTACCGGCGGAGCAACAGTAGATGTTATCTCGGCTGCAAGATTTAGCCTTATTTGTAACAGGGTTTTTAGTAAATATAATACTGCAATTAAGATATCCGATTGTCCTGATTTTTTTTTAAATATCACATCCGTTGAATCAGGAACTCCTAAGAATCCAAATACAGGCGCTCCGGTATTATTAATTGAAGCCGATGGATCAACATATATAAATGAATTAACATGCACAGGTTACGGTTCTTGTTTCCTTCATAAAGATGGAGTTGCAGCAGCTACAATAAATAAAATATCAACTCTCCAACCCGATACGGAAACTTCCACAGTTGCAAATTCTACAATTCTGCTTGACGCCGGAACAGGTGATCAGGATTTAGTGATGTATTTTGATGAAATAAAGAACCTTAATCTCTATGGAGGTGATGCTGTAAAGATAACTGAAGGAAAAGCATCTCTTATCGGAAGAAGTATAAACTGCGTACAAGGCAAATCACTCGACCTTATCCTAAACATAGTATCTGCTTTTATTCAATGTGATGAAATAATAAGTCTTTCCGAAGGAATAAATATAGATAATTCACATGATGCTATTGTTATTGAAGCTAATTATATTGAGGGAAGTGATGGGAATGATGGAGTTATAAAATCTGCAAGCGGTTCAAATTATGTTTTAAGAAATGCAAAGATAAAGAACACTACATCATCTTCACCTTCAATAGGAATTTATATAGATTCTGGATCTTCTACTACAGATCAAACCATTGAGCTAGAAAATCTCATTATTATAACCGGAACTGATAGTATTGATTACAGTATATTTCGTGATGGAATGACTACGGGAATTGAAATTAAGAATTTAGGATTATTTGTCAAGAAAGATAAAAATAGTCTTGTTTCATTTACAATAGGAACGAGTACAAATTTTAAATATATTGTTAGCCCAGATATAACTTAATTTTTCATTTTTCAAAATTAACTTAAATTATATATAGCGAAAAATGAAAGAACTAATCATGATTTTTACAATGCAACTCTTATTTATAAATAATGGAATAGTTTATTCACAAGCTACTCAAGAGTGGAATTCGAGATATGGAAAAACAGGAATTGATGTTGCAAATTCTATAGCAACTGACAATTTTGGAAATGTATATGTCACTGGTACAGTAACAGATCCATTTTCTAACTATGATATAGTTACTATAAAATATTCTCAATCCGGTAAACAGTTATGGCTATCTAAATATAATGGACCAGCAAATGGAAGTGACGCTGCTTTCAAGATAAAGCTGGACAGTAAAGGGAATGTTATAGTAACAGGGAAAAGTGAAGGGGTTGGTACAAATTTTGATTTTATAACTATAAAATATTCTTCATCAGGTGAACAAAAATGGAGTAGTAGGTATAACAGCCCTGAAAACAGATATGATGAAGCAGGTAATATTAATATTGATAGTTTAGACAATATATATATTACCGGCTATAGTAGCTGGAATTATGTCATTATTAAATATGATTCATTGGGAAACCAAATATGGGTTAGCTCATATGGAAATATAAACTATATAGATGTTCCTCATGCAACTGTTCTCGATAAATTAGGAAATATCTTCATTACTGGAGATAGTTCAATTGATACAGCAACTTCAAGAGATATTGCTACTATTAAATATAACTCAGATGGAATACTGCAGTGGGCAGCCAGATTTAATAGCACATATAACGAGAATGAGTATGGTAAAGATTTAGGAGTTGATAATGATGGAAATATATATGTTTGTGGAGGTAGTCAGGGAGATCTTTTTTATGATGATTATATAATTGTAAAATATGATTCATCCGGGATTGAACAATGGAATAGAAGGTATAATGGCTCAGCAAATTTTCTTGATCAGGCAAGATATCTTGTTATTGATAACTCTAACAATATATACATAACCGGATATTCAACTCACACAGGTACCGGATATGATTATACAACTATTAAATATAATACAAATGGCGACCAACTCTGGATTTCTAGATATAATAATGGCTTAAATGATGTTCCAAATCATATGATTATTGATTCATATGGAAATTTATACGTTACTGGTATGAGTGATGGAAGTGGAACTGGTAAAGATTATGCGACTGTCAAATATGATTCAGCTGGAAATCAGTTATGGGTAATTAGATTCGACTATTCAGGTCAATATGGAGATATTCCATATGCAATAGATGTGGATAACAATGGAAGTGTATATGTAACTGGCGAAAGCGATAGGGATATTCTGACAATTAAATATTCACAACTCACAGGTGTAAACCCAATTTCTTTTGGAACTCCATCTGAGTATAAGCTCGAACAGAATTATCCGAATCCATTCAATCCGGCAACAGTTATAAGTTATGAGTTAAAAGTTACGGAGAGAGCAAAGTTGATTGTTTACGATATATTGGGGAATGAGATTGCTACTTTGGTAGATGAAAGTAAACCTGCGGGTAGTTATGAAATTGTATTTGATGGGAGTGATTTTCCGAGCGGGATATATTTTTATTTTCTAAGAGTTG
>JAGQWH010000389.1 GCA_020437545.1 Ignavibacteriota bacterium | reverse complement strand
GAATGCGGAAACCGGAATGATCACATTCTGAAATTGGAATTGGATATTCTATTCAAAAAAGCGGAGTCATTCCTGAAGCTGACAAAGGAAGCTATCAGGAATCTCTTATCTCAGTTTTCGATATCAATTTTTTTTGATCAAATTTCCTTCGCAAGGGACAGTAATTTGAAAACTGATAAGGTATAGAAAACTGCCTAACGCAAAGGCACAGGTTCCGGCTTCGCCGAAACAAGCGCAAAGGACGCAACGATCTTTCTAACTTGCTTCGCCTTTTAATTCACTACTCACTACTCACTACTCACTACTCACTACTCACTACTCACTACTCACTACTCACTACTCACTACTCACTACCAACTGCTTCCCGCACCACCACCACCGGAGCTGCCGCCGCCGAAGCTGCCGCCACCGCCTCCGCCACCACCACTTCCTCCGCTACCACTGCCAGAACTGGCTGTCTTCATAGCGATGGTAAATGTGGAATAGGTAATATCCCCGCAATGTTTACAGGTATAGGTCTTTTGTCCTTTTCCGGTGCTGGTATAAGTGGCTGCCACCAGGGTCTCTGTCTTGGTATGCTTCCTGGTCTTGCCGCCACAATTCTTGCAGGTGGTATAAGCCGACTTGCCCAGGTCGTATCGATAGA
>JAGQWH010000388.1 GCA_020437545.1 Ignavibacteriota bacterium | reverse complement strand
CAGGATGGAAACGTTAGTACCGGTGGTGGCAAAGATATTGCTCGGCATTGACACCACACCGGCAAGCATTTTTTCATTTACCAGTTTTTCGCGGATTCTTTTATCGATGCCGGATTGCGCGGTAATAAAACCGGTTGGCACCACTACAGCCGCTTTGCCGCCAAGATTTAGCGAATAGATAATATGCTGCAGGAAAGACTGATAGATTTCCATCTTGTCTGTCGCCTTGGCCTTGATCTTGGGAATGCCGGCAAAGAAACGCTCTTTGTTGGCTTTGGTGTCCAACTCGTTGCGGTAATCGCTAAAATCCAGTTTGAAAGGCGGATTGGAAACAATGTAATCGAAGCGCTTCAACTCGCTGCCATTCTTATGATAGGGATGCAGCAGAGTATTTCCCTGGATCACATGCGGAATGGAATGCACCAGGTTATTCAGAATCAGGTTCAGGCGCAACAGGTTGGAGGACTTTTGTGAAATATCCTGGGTGTAAATGCTGCATCGGTTCTCACCAATAGCATGTGAAACATTCATCAGTAGCGTACCAGAACCGGCAGATGGATCGTAGACGCTAACGTTTTTGATGTGGCCCTGTTGAGCTTTGGGCACCAGGATTTCGGCCATAATCCGTGCCACTGCATGTGGTGTGAAG
>JAGQWH010000387.1 GCA_020437545.1 Ignavibacteriota bacterium | reverse complement strand
TGTTTTGTGCCTTATTGGTGCTTTTAAGCTCGTTTTTGTGCTGCAATTTTATGTACGATGGTATAAACCACACCTGGCCGTTATCGAACAGTTTTATTTTTTCGGCAAAGGCTTGTTCGGCCTCTTCTTTGGTTACTTCTATACCCAACCGCAAACAGGCCACATCTATTTCTACATCCCAAAAACCGGAGTGATCGCAGGCGGTAAACAGGTAAACCCAAAGGAGCTTCAAAGGGGCTTGCAAGCCCCTTACAAAAGGGTCTTTAAAAAGTTCGGTTTCTATAAATCGTTTTGCCATGGGTGGGTTTAGTTATGGGTTATGAGTTATGAGTTAAGAGTTATGAGTATTTGGAGTTAGTAGTTGTTTTATTACGAGCATAAATTGGTAAGCTACTTGTGGTACTATGGCGTTTCCGAGGCCTTTAAGTCTGTCCACCCTATTGGGTACCCCATTAGCCACTCTACCCACGCTGGGTTCAATGCTCCAGTAACTTGTTCCATTTCCTGTACTGTAGCATCCAAATAGTTCTTTTCCAATCTGTGTTTGTGGCTCTTGCTTCCTAGTGGACCCGTTCCTTTCCATTCGCACGCCCTTGGTGTTGGTAGCATTTTCACAACCTGTGCCAGGTTCATTCCAAAGCCGTTGCCCGTTGTG
>JAGQWH010000386.1 GCA_020437545.1 Ignavibacteriota bacterium | reverse complement strand
TTTATCTTCCGACAGGATTTCTATCCGGACAGGGTGAAGAGTTCACCGGAGGTTCGAATGTGTACGCGGAGCTAAACGGCATATTTAAAAATTTCGACATAAGTGACAACTTTACTAACTTCACCATATCATCGCTCCCGGCTGGCACCTATAACATTATCGTTAACCGGCTCGGATATGAATCGGACACAATGGTTGTAACTTTATCTAATGGAGGAACGGTCAATAATGTGAACTTCCTGATCAATCCAATGGATAACAATGTCAGCGTGCAGAATATAAGCAACAATATACCGGACAATATTACGCTATATCAGAATTATCCTAACCCGTTCAATCCGACGACGAAGATCAGGTTCGATATAAAAATGAAATCATCCGTGACGATGTATTTATATAATTCCCTCGGGCAGGTGGTCAGAAAAATGATTAATAATGAGACTTATACCCCCGGAAGCTATGAGCTTAGCCTGGACGCTAGTGGATTGGCATCAGGAGTATATTTTTACAAACTTGTAACAGCGGAAACTTCATTGACCAAAAAGATGGTTGTATTAAAGTAACCGAAGCTAGTTAGAGGATAAAGCTAAAGGCAACACGCTAAAGCTAAGTTAAGAAAAAACATTTATTTTTTCTTTTTTTCTCCTAAACAAAAG
>JAGQWH010000385.1 GCA_020437545.1 Ignavibacteriota bacterium | reverse complement strand
AGCAATTATTCATACATTGACAGAAACTTAGCATCAGGAAATTATAATTATCGTTTAAAACAAATAGACTTCAATGGTAATTTCGAATATTTCAATCTGAGCAGCGAAGTAAACATCGGAATCCCAGTAAAGTATGACCTGTCACAAAATTATCCGAATCCTTTCAACCCGTCAACAAAGATCAACTACGCGCTTCCGACAGACGGTCAGGTAAGTATAAAGATATTTGACATGTCAGGTAAAGAAGTAATGTCACTTGTAAATGAAGTAAAGACTGCGGGTTATTATTCAGTCAACTTTAACGCTGCAAACTTATCAAGCGGAATCTACTTCTACAGATTAAGCTCAGCGGATTTTACTGCGACTAAGAAAATGATGCTCGTGAAATAGTTAGTAGTTAATAGTTAGTAGTTTGTTATTTAAAATTATTTGAAACTCGAAACTCGTAATTCGTAATTCATAATTGATTTGTAAGGATTTTTGTTAGGCTATTGATTAATTTTAAATGTTTCAAACAGCCCTGTATATTGTCTAAGATTCCGAAATCAAAATTTAAGAACATAAAATAAGAAAGGAGATCAACCCAAACATACATTTCTTTTTAAGTTTATTTGATTAAAAGAAGGAAGATAAATCCGATAAATTTAAAAGATGGTC
>JAGQWH010000384.1 GCA_020437545.1 Ignavibacteriota bacterium | reverse complement strand
CTCTGATCTTTACCTGTTCATCTGCTCTTCCAAAATATTCAAGGGTTCCGTCAGGGTTCCATCTGCCAAGATCTCCGGTTTTATAAAGCCTTTCTTTCTTATTCGAATTTCTGTAATCTATAAATCTGTCTCTAGTAAGATCCTCACGGTTTAAATATCCCCTCGAGACGCCTTCACCCCCTACATACATTTCCCCGACCACCCCTACCGGCACCCATTTAAATTTGGGATCCATAATATAAACTGAAAGAGTCGGAATAGGCTTGCCGATCAAGCTGGCACTACTGTTTAAATTTTGCCAATATATTTCATGAAAGGTAACATGAACGGTTGTTTCCGTAATTCCGTACATGTTTATCATTCGGGTTGAAAACAAACTTTTCCATGGTTTAATTTTCGCAAAATCCAATGCCTCTCCACCAAAGATCATATAACGAAGTTTATTTCGAGTCCCAGTCTTAAGTACATGGTCTTGTAAAACATAAAATGCTGAAGGCGTTTGATTGAGAACTGTAATTTCCTGATCGACGAGCATTCTGTTAAAAGCTTCAACATCTCTTGTAAGGTGTTTAGGTATAACGATCAGTTTACCACCAAAAAATAATGCACCAAATATTTCCCAAACTGAAAAATCAAAGCTAAAGGAATGAAACATGCAC
>JAGQWH010000383.1 GCA_020437545.1 Ignavibacteriota bacterium | reverse complement strand
TACAATTACGCCGGTAGATGATGCGGCCATAGACGCCCACGCCAGAAAAGCAGATAAAAAACAGAGTACAGATGATCAGAGTTTTCAGACGTTCAAAAGCCGGAGGACTCAACCGCCACCCGAAACCCCCACGACGGCTCGCCGAGGTTCGGATCGTCCCCGTGGCGGTAGGCGCAGCGCACGAAGTTGTCGGGGTCGTCCCACGCGCCGCCACGCAACGTCATAGCGTCTGCCGCCTCCATATCTTCCCGTCCATCTTCAGCATTATAGGGGTATCTAAACGGTCCCCAGGTGCTAGTCCATTCCCAAACATTACCTGCCATATCAAAAAGTCCATTTGCGCCTGCCGGATACTTGCCCACTGGCGTCGTGTCGCCTACATACCCTTTGAAATTGCATAGCTTATCGGTAGGTGCATTATCACCCCACGGGTAGATACGACCATCTGTCCCGCGCGCGGCCTTCTCCCATTCAGCTTCTGTTGGCAGTTGGTACGCCCGGCCTGTAACGCCAGACAACCATTCACAGTATGCTACTGCGTCAAGCCAGTTAACATTTACCACAGGATGATCTGCTTTATCTCTAGGCAGCTCGCCGTTTTCCCAATGTTCCGGTGGCGTATAACCAGCTGCGCGCACAAAGATCCAATACTGATAGTTG
>JAGQWH010000382.1 GCA_020437545.1 Ignavibacteriota bacterium | reverse complement strand
GGCGGTACTGCTGATACATCCGAAGAGGTGTTGGTGCCACATTTTAATATGCCATTCTGTACTAACCTCATAAAAAGAATTAAAAAAGGCCCGGGATTTTTTACAGAAGAATTTTCTACAAAGGCGAAAAAGGAATACTTCACCAGGCTATTCAAACAAAAGCCCTGGTCAGATCTTAGTGCTAAACAGAAAAAGCAAACTCTTTCAGATCCGGGAGGATATACCCGATCTGTTGCGGTTTTAAAACATACCAGCATTTTTATCATCAACCATTCAGGAAGAAAATTTACTGAGGCTGAAAATGATATTTTAAAACGTTTTGCAAAAGTTTTTGAACAAACCTATACCCGCTTCCTTGATCTTCAAAAAGCCGAGGCACAGGCAAGGGAAGCTGAGATACAGTTGGCATTGGAAAGGGTGAGGGCCCGTACCATGGCTATGCATAACAGTAGCGAATTGGCTGAAGTGGCTGTGTTACTTTTTGAACAGATGAAACACCTGGGTGTTAAATCATTTAGCAGTGGATTTAATATTTGGGATGATGAATACAAAAATCTTATCTCCTGGATGAGTAATGCTACCGGCGAGATAAATCCACCATTTGAATTGCCAATACAGGAATATGAACAACACCAACGGATCTTTACTGCCTGGAAAAAGAA
>JAGQWH010000381.1 GCA_020437545.1 Ignavibacteriota bacterium | reverse complement strand
TAGCATGAGACTCTGATTTTTTGCATAAAACACATTATAATTTGCCATTTCGTCATCCGACATACCGTCGTAAAAGTTTATCTGTATAAGACCGGTCAATCCCCTTTTTCCGAGGTATTCCTTGCCGTCGATCTTAAACCATTCCGGGATACCTACAAAACTCATCTTACCAATAAATACTTTCGGCAGATCTTTAAGCTTCGAGATATGCCGTCCGAGTTTACCCTTGAAAATATTCGAATAAATGAAGATAAAAGGGTAAACCGTTAAAAGCATTATAAACGAAAGGACAATATCGAAAACTCTTTTTAAAAATATATTTAATTTATTATTAATATTATATTCAATCTCAATTAGCGAAATATCATCGATATTCGATGTTAACTTGGACAAAATCAACTCTTTTCCTGACGGAACTATCTTGAACTGTATATTTCTATCCTTGAATGAACTGATGGTATTCAATATTTCCTGGTTCGAGAACGTGTCTTCCGAAAATACAACTTCGTGAATATTATTAATGATTATGGCTTCCCTCAGATCGGCGACAGTCCTTTTTTCGGAAATATCATTGAAATAAATTACGTTATACTTTGCAACAAGCTTTTCTTCTGTGTCCTGAGTTAGTTCTCTATTGCCGACAACAAGAAGATTAACTTTAT
>JAGQWH010000380.1 GCA_020437545.1 Ignavibacteriota bacterium | reverse complement strand
TACCCGAGGAGTGAGGGTATATCCATTTCGGGCGGGTACCAGAGTACCTCGTCGGCATATCCGGGCATAAACGGCAGGTATGTTTACGGTGATTATGGGTCGGGAAAAATATGGGCTTTGAATTATGGAACTGTTCCGGCTGTCACCGAGATGCTGATGGATAGTCCTTACAGTATATCATCCTTTGGGAAAGACAGGGACGGCAATATATATGTTTGTGATATAACGGGCGATAGGATTTACAAGCTGATAGATAATACCGTCGGTATTCATGCCATAGGCAGTTTGAATAACGGATATTCTCTAGAACAGAATTATCCAAACCCGTTCAATCCGGCTACTAAAATAAAATACTCTATCGCGCGTTCACAGAATGTAAAGCTGAGGGTCTATGACAATACCGGCAGAGAAGTCGCCGTATTGGTGGACAGGTTTCAGATCTCGGGAAGCTATGAGGTGGTCTGGAATGCGAGCAATTACCCATCCGGCGTATATTACTACACTCTTTCCGCCGGTGATTTCGAAAAAACAGGGAAACTTATCTTACTTAAATAATGTAAAACTTCGTCAGTCGGATTGCAGTTATCTTGGCAGTCTGACTGACAATCCTCCTCCTATGAAAAAATTAGGACTATCTACCGTTAAACCTGTTCCGCCGGAAATATC
>JAGQWH010000037.1 GCA_020437545.1 Ignavibacteriota bacterium | reverse complement strand
CTAACTACTAACTACTAACTACTAACTACTAACTACTAACTACTAACTACTAACTACTAACTACTAACTATTAACTGCTAACTATCAACTGATTTCGAAATTGATTCTCACAATAAAGTTCTTTACGTTACATCAACATCTCAAATATGAATGAATAAAAATAAATTCTATATTAAACTCACCTCGGGAATATTTTATTTCAGTATACTGCTTTTTATTATTGCTTTCAATTTTTCGGATAATCCTCCGAGCGGATGGTATGAACAATTAATACCTGACTTACATGGCGGAAGTATTATTGATATTACTTTTACTGATTCACTTACAGGATATGCCGTAACTTCTACAGATACTGATGATATCAGTTATATTTTAAAAACCAGCAATGGCGGTGATAATTGGAATTTTATACTTTATGATACAGGGAGGAGTTTTTCAGATATACAGTTCCTAAATAATTCAATCGGATACGCATCTACCTTGTATGGAAACGGCACATCAAAATTATTCAAAACAATTGACGGAGGAAATAACTGGCTAAGACTTTATTCTCCCGGAATATTCAATGAATTCAGAGAAATTAGTGTTGTTTCGGAAAATGAATTATGGATGACAGATATAAATGTTTTTTCAGGTGGTGTATATAGATCTACAAATAGCGGAGTTTCCTGGGAGAATAAGTATCCACCGCAACTTAGCGGTAATCCAGATAGAATCTATATGGTAAATTCAAGAATAGGATTTATCAGTAATGGAAATCTATCAAATTCTATATTCAAGAAAACTACTAATTCAGGGGAAAGTTGGTTTAATTTGCCTGCACAAGGAGGTTGGGATGATATTTATTTTAAGGATAGTTTGACTGGCTGGAAATGTAAAATAAGTGTTAATAATATAATTAAGACAACTGATGGTGGAAATAATTGGATAAATGTATTATCTGCAAACACTGGTAATCCAAACCTTATAATCCAAAAGTTTGCAGTCATAAATGACTCACAGATATGGGGTATATATTTTGACAGTTATTATACTTTCCCAAACGGCACTCATAGGCGAGTTATTTTAAAGACAACAAACAATGGCGTCAATTGGGGATATCAATTACCAGATACTAATATAAGATCTCTGTATGATTTTATAGAATTTTCAGATTTTCTTCATGGCTGGTGCTACAGCAGCAGAATAAACGGAGTTCACACAATTACAGGAGGAGATACAGTTACTTATCCATTAACTGATATTTCAAATATAAATGATATCTTACCTGAGAATTTTAAACTAAAGCAAAACTACCCAAACCCGTTCAATCCCAGAACAAAAATTGGATACGAGATACAAAAATCAAAAAACGTTTTAATAAAAGTTTTTGATATTCAGGGAAGAGAAGTAAAAACATTAATAAACAAAAAACAGCCTGCAGGTAAATATGAAACAGAATTCGATGGCTCAGGTTTTGCCAGTGGAGTGTATTATTATAGTTTGTTTCTTGATGGAGTCAAAGCGGATGTGAAAAAGATGATGCTGATAAAGTGACAGAAGATCAAATGCTATATTGTTAATATTAAAAAAAATATTAAATTGGTGAAAATTAAAAAACGGGTAGTAAGATAATGAAATCCAAATTGCTGATAGCAATATTTCTATGCGTTGGTTCGCTGTCATTTATATTCGCAAAAATGTTCAGTGAAGTAAAACCGGGACCGGCTCAGACCATAACGGAACAGAAAACCCAATTGCCCCAATCGCCTGAAGAGCAGCAGAAATATCTGGATTATCTTCTTAGCGCAAAATATTATAAACTAGAATTTGAATCCGACTTTAAAAATACCGGAACCGGTCAGATAACCGAAGATAATTCCGAATTTGGTAAAGGCGAAAAAGTAATCCATTGCAGTGCGGGCAGAGATAAACCCGGATATATAAGCGGAGCGTTGATCAGTCCGGTATCCCGTGATTCAGTATCCGAATTCGGTAATGATACCATGCATACATTTTATGTGAAACCAAGACTCCGCATAAAAAAAGATCTGATAATGCCAATGATAGAAAATTACAACAGTGAAAATCTGCAGACAAATATCTGCAGGCTTGAGATCATTGATTCGGAAGGTAATAAGATAAGTGAAGTGGAATATACGGCTAGGGACTTTCTCGAAGAGAATCCCGAAGATGCTGGAAGAATGTTTTACAGCGGGAATTATAAAGAAGGTGCAGGCGGGTTTTTGAAGATTGATTCGCTTATAACAGTGAGCGGAAAGGAACTTTACAAAAGTCCAAAAGGCAAATCCAAAAAAGGTTCAGGTAAAGAAAGTTCAAAGATCGATTTCAGAATCTACTGGTACGGATATACGGATGTGTGGCTGGATTTCATTGAGGTTAAAAATGATGTTGCCAGGGATCTGATAAGCGGCAGATATGATGCGATGCTGGATGGGATGAACATTGTGAGTCCGGAAAAGCTGAATGAGATGAGAGCAGCAGGATATCCGGAAGTATGTTATGAGTATATTTATAAGAGGGTTTTTAAGAAGTGAAAGATTTTTTATGAAGGATAGATTCATTTTGCAAAACAGGAGTTTTGCACGCAAGTGCGTTCCCAAACGGACAGACTGTCCGAAAACAATTACATTTAATCTGCCTCTAAGACTCAAAGGCTCAAAGAAGTTATTTTTTAAAGTTTTTTATCTTAGAGTCTTCGAGCCTTAGAGGCAAAATAACGTTTTCGGACAGTCTGGGAGTTTGGGAACGAGCATCAAACTACAAGTGATTCTTTCGTCAAGATTCTGGTTTCCCGCTCTCGCCTGCACGAAAATTATTCGTTAATTATAAAGTGTTAAAATGCAGGCGGGCGGGAATGACAAGTAGGTATTTTATTTGTAAAAATATCTCCAATATCTAAAACAGATCCACTGTATTTTATTTATAGCTACTACTAACTATTAACTACTAACTATTAACTACTAACTATTAACTACTAACTATTAACTACTAACTATTAACTACTAACTATTAACTGCTAAATCCATTTTCACAAACCCACAAATTTAAATTTGATATTCTGTATGAATTGCAGTATTTTTTGATGGAATTTTGAATCTAATTCAAATTTAATCAATTGAACTCAAATTCACATTTAAAATTTGAAAGTAAATCAATATATTGACTTACTTCAAAACAAACCTTTAAAAATTTAAAATAACATGGCAGAAGACAGAGAGTCAAAATTAAAATCGCTTGATATTGCACTCGAGCAGATTCAGAAAGAACACGGCAAAGGCGCCATAATGAAATTAGGTGATAAGCCTATAGTAAAGATCGCTTCGATATCGACAGGTTCAATTTCACTTGATGCCGCGCTCGGCATCGGGGGAGTTCCGAGAGGAAGAATAATGGAGATCTACGGACCGGAATCATCAGGTAAGACGACAGTGTGTTTACACATTATAGCTGAAGCACAGAAAGCCGGCGGACTTGCGGCGTTCATTGATACCGAGCATGCGCTCGATACGGGATATGCACAGAAGCTTGGAGTGGATGTGAATAATCTTTTGATATCACAGCCGGAATACGGCGAACAAGCGCTTGAGATATGCGAGACTCTGGTGAGAAGCAATTCGCTGGATGTAATTGTAGTGGACTCTGTAGCTGCCCTTACACCGAGAGCCGAGATAGAAGGCGAGATGGGTGATTCGGTAATGGGAATGCAGGCGAGACTTATGTCACAGGCATTAAGAAAACTCACAGCAGCAGTATCGAAATCTAATGTTGTGCTGATATTTACAAACCAGCTTAGAGAGAAGATCGGAGTAATGTTCGGCAGTCCGGAAACAACAACAGGCGGTAAAGCCCTGAAATTCTATGCATCGATCAGAATGGATATCAGAAGAATTGCAGCGATCAAGGACGGAACAGACGTGATCGGTAACAGGACAAAGGTCAAGATAGTGAAAAATAAAGTTGCACCTCCGTTTAAGGAAGTCGAATTCGATATTATCTATAATGAAGGTATCTCAAAACTCGGTGACCTGGTGGATCTTGCAGTTAATAAAGATATCATCAAAAAAGCCGGAGCATGGTTCTCATACGGAGAGAACAGGATGCAGGGACGTGACGGAGTGAAGAAATTCCTAACAGAAGACAGAGATTCACTGAAAAAACTGTATAAAGAGGTCAGAGAATCGATCGGGATCATTGAACTTCCGGAAAACTCAACCAACGGAAAAGAAGAAAAGAAAGAATCCAAAAAAGAAGAAGAAACTTCAAAAAAGAAATAAGAAATTAATTATATTTTCACCTCAAAAGGCTCTAAGACTCTAAGGGTAATTTTAACTTAGAGACTTCGAGCCTTTGAGGCAAAAGGACCGTTTCAAATGGTAATAACCAAAATCGAAAAGCAAAAGAAAAACAAGGAACGCTATAACATTTCAATAGACGGCGAATTTGCTTTCGGACTTTATGAAGATTCGCTTGTTAAATATGGCTTACGGTCCGGTGATGAACTCACTCCAGAGAAGATAAAAGAAATGCAGGAATATGATGAATTCGGATACGGGAAGAAAGTTGCATATTCATTTCTTGCATACAAACAAAGGAGTAAAAAAGAGTTAGTAAAAAAACTGAAGCTGAAAAAAATATCGGATGATTCGATTGAAAAGATCACCGAACTCCTTGAAAAACAGAAATATCTTAATGACGGTGTATATGCTGTAAACTATATAGAAGATAAGCTGAACAGCAGACCAATCGGAAAACGGCTGGCTAAACTGAAATTATCAGAAAAAGGAATTGATAAAGAACTTATTGAGGCTACCCTTGAAAAGATCTACACCGAAGATACTGAAACTGAATATGCTGAAAAGGTACTTGAAAAATATGTAAAGAAAGTCAAATATAAGAATGAAGCAGATAAGAAGAATAAATGCTATAAGTATCTGATTTCAAAGGGGTTTGATTTTGATACGGTTAAGAGAGTATTGGGTATTGAGTATTGATCCGCGGCGGTGGATTGGGTATTAGGTCGCAGGAACCGTTGTCATATTGATTCACTGTATCAAATATTAATGTCTACAATTGTGTATTAAAAAAAACATTATATTGCTGCTTAAAAAATCGTAATTTACATTGAATTCAATAAAAAAATAAAATCTAAACAAAGAAGCGGAATATGGAAGATATGGTCACATCTGCGTTGAAGAAACAGGAAGATTATCTTCGGAAAACCTTCAGCGAGAAGTATAAAATACCGGAATCTGAAATTGATAAAATCCTCGTTGAAGTTGAAAGTGTCATCAATCAGATGGTTGCACTCGTTAAAGAAGGCAAGTCCGCACACGAAAAGTTTTTCTCTTATATAATTTTAAATTCAATAGATGCTATAATAGGGTTTGATAATGATCAGAAGATTTTTCTGTGGAATAAAGGGGCAGAGACAATTTTCGGATATAAAAAATCTGAAATTACAGGAAAGGATTTTTCAATGCTTGTTCCGGAAGATCTTATAGAAAAAGGAGAAGTGGATTTTCTTATAACTGAAGTTAAAGAAAAAGGCTTTCTTGCAAATCACGAAACAGAGAGAATCACAAAAGACGGAAAGAGAATTAATGTAAGTATCACCAGATTTGTTGTAACCAATGATGATGAAGAAATGATTGGCTCGGTGGGAATTGTCAGAGACATAACCGTAATTAAGAATCTCGAAAAAGAATTACGGGAAAAGGAAAAACTTGCATTGATAGGAGAAGTTGTATCAAGTATAGCGCATAATTTATCAAATCCTTTGAATATTATTTCGGGAAATGCGGATTATCTTTTACTAGATAAAAAAGAAGATGACCCTGAATATGAAGAGTTAAAGACTATACTTGATGAAGCAACAAGGATCACGAAATCGATCAGACATTTACTGAATTTTTCTCGGCCTTTGCATACTGAAAAAAATCAAAACGATATAAATGAAGTTCTTCAAAGTGTAGCAGCAGGTTACAAGCATATAAACAACAATAAAGAAATTAAGATCAAAAAAAATCTGCAGAAGGATATCCCTGCTTTTAATTTTGATCGATTCCAGCTTGAAGATGTATTTTCTAATCTTATTAATAATGCAATCCAGGCAATACCGCAAAAAGGTGAGATCAAAATTAATTCGTCTTTCGAAAACAATAGTGTAATAGTGGAAATTATCGACAATGGTAACGGTATAGTAAAGGAAAATCTTGAAAATATATTTTTGCCATTCTATTCATCCAAAGATTATGGAAAAGGAACCGGTCTCGGACTTGCGATAGCTAAACGTATCATCAATGAGCACAAAGGTGAAATACTTGTAGAATCAAAAGTAGGTAAGGGAACAAAGTTCACACTCGTCTTTCCTGTTAAAACATAGGTTTTAATCCTATATGTTTTAAAAAAAAGTTGCTGTCTGTAAAAAAGGACAGCAACTTTTTTTGTTATATATAAACATCAGTAAAATTATTTCAAAAGAATCATGCTTTTTGTCTGAGTGAAATTACCTGAGGTGATCTTATAGAAATAAATACCGCTGGCAAGCTCAGAGCCGCTGAAATTCACTTCATGACTTCCTGAATTTTGTTTGCTGTTAACAAGTGAGGCAACTTCTTTTCCGAATGAATTATAAACTTTTAAAGTAACAAATCCCGGTTCAGCAATCTCATATTTGATCTTTGTTACAGGATTAAACGGATTCGGATAATTCTGAGCAAGTTTGTAATTGTTTACAAGTGAATTATTTGATTCAATTCCGGTAGCAAGTTTTACAGTGATCCTTTTACTTGAAGCCCAGTTCCAGTCATCTCCGCTTGTTCCGCCGTTGCTGTTGGTGGCAAGTCCGGTAGCCCATAAAGTATCTGTTCCTGCAGCACCCGGAGCAGTATAATTGAACTGCACAGTAACTGATCCTGAATTCATCGAAATATTCGTATTTTGTGTAAGTTCACCGTTAGCAAGATGAATTGTTGATGAAACTGGAGCAAGAGTTCCGTTACGTGTAGCTATATCAAGCCCTGCACCGGTTTTTCCGGACTGAGAGATAGTAAGTGAAAACTCTGCAGTCTGTCCTGCAGTAACGGTATCCGGTCCGTTGATCAATACAGAAACACCTGTATTAGCAGATGAGCCGTGACAACCGCCGCAGCCCGAAGTTGAGGATTTTAAAGTTCTTCCTGTCCTGCCATCATCATTTCCGTAAATGATAACGCTTACTGAAAAGAAAAGAATCAGAAATGCGGCAGTATAGATTTTTTGTCTGTATTTCTTCATTGTTCTGTGATTTTGATTAATAATACCTTTTAAAATACAATTTCTATTCCAAAGAATTATTAAACACAATTTAATGAAATTAACTTAAATGATTTTTAATGTGGATTTACTACGCAAAATTGAATTCGTTTTTTGATCATAATAATATTTTTAAAGAAAATTTTATTGTGTAAATGTTTTGATGTCTGTAGATAATCTCCCCAAACTTATATTTAAAAAAGATTGAATAGGATAAAAAAACGCAATAAATTGTTGGCATATCAATTGAAACATTAATAGGAAAAAACAAAAATGAAACACTTTTTAAATAATAACGGAGGAAAGAAAATGAAACGGTTAATTACTACAATAATGATGCTGATATTCAGCGCCGGATTTCTTTTTGGAGCACCAAGAGTTAAAATAATAACATCTTATGTAACTCCCGAAATGCTGGCAACAAATTCTGCTTTTACGGAAGATTCTACTGTTGCAAGCGGATTGAATGTCATAGCAAAAGGTACTTATGTATATGTGAGAGCATGGAATTTCGGTGACAATACTGATATAACCAGCGCCACATGGTCATTTGTATCAAAACCTGCAGGATCAAATGCAACACTTGTTGATGTAACAGGTCTTAGCTGGTGGTCAAAATTCAAAGCTGACTCATCAGGAACCTATGAAATCAATGTATCCATAACAACTTCTTCAGGTACAATAGATACTACTACAAAGATCTACAGTTCGACATATGTAGGAACCGGCGGATTTGATAATGTGCCTGCTGCATATCCAAATTGTATGAGCTGTCACGGTTCTACACCGCAGTTCATTGAAGTTTTTAATAAATGGAAAGGTTCTGATCACGCAACTAATTTTAAGAAAAACATAACAACAGGAAGTCCATTCTTCGGAACAAGTTGTTTTAAATGTCACACAACAGGATACGATCAGAATATAGTAGCTTCAAATAACGGATTTGATGATGTAGCCAGAAATCTTGGCTGGGTATGGAGTAATTTTGCCCCGCCTAAACCATCAAACTGGGATTCTTTAAAAACAAATTATACACCTCTCGTAGCTTTTGCAGGAGTAGGATGTGAATCATGTCACGGTCCCGGAAAAGAACACGTTATGGGAGGCGGAGATACAAATAAAATTGCAAGAAGTCTTGATCAGGGTGTATGCGGAAAATGTCACGACTCGCCACCGGAAGCACCATACTTTGCACAGTGGGAAAATTCTACACATGCTGAAATAGTCTGGAGTAATTCATTTGCACAGAATAATAACGGCTCAAATGACCTAAATAATTGTATAAGATGTCACGACGGAACAGGATATGTTAATTTCACAAAGAGCGAAGGAACAAACACAAACGGATTTTCTGTAGCAAATCAGGTAAATATTACATGCGCAGTTTGTCACGATCCTCACGGAGCAGAAAATGAGAATCAGCTCAGAACAAGTCCTGTAAATTCCGATACACTGGCAAATGGTTACCGTTATACAAACGTAGGTGACGGAAGAGTCTGTATGGATTGTCACAAAGCTAGAAGAGATGCTTCTACTTATTCACAAACACAGGTAACTTCAGGCAACTGGGGACCTCACCATTCAGGTCAGACAGATATTTATCAGGGACAGAATGTTAATTTATTCGGAGGAGCTCCTTATCAGAATACTCAACATAAGGAATTTCTTGTTAATGGCTGCGTAACCTGTCATATGCCAAAAACAGACACAGCATTGGTAAATCAAAATAAAGTCGGCGGTCATACAATGAGACTTCATAATGATGAGAATGACTTTGATTATCTTGCAGCATGTCAGACATGTCACTTTGGAAAAACAAGATTTGAACAATTCATAGCTCCTTATGATTATGACGGTGACGGAACTATCGAACCATGGATACAGGAAGTAGAAGGATGTGAAAGAAATCTCAGAATCGCTATGCCACCGGTTGGTGTAGATTCAGTCGCATGGCAGCTTATCAGGGCAGATTCCACTAATGTTACTTTGAGACAGGCATATTTCAATTATTTAATAGTTGAAGAAGGCAGTGTTAAAGGTATGCATAATCCTAAATTCTCAGTAGACGTATTGATCAGATCAAAACAGGTATTAACGGGAATAGTCCCTGTAGCAGGAACGGAAATTCCGGGAACATTTGAACTGGGTCAGAATTATCCAAACCCATTCAATCCTACTACAAAGATCAACTTCTCATTACCTGAATATTCAAATATAATTATTAAGATCTTTGATATCAGCGGAAGGGAAATCAAAACACTTCTGAGTGAGAACATGAGCGCAGGAACTTATACTGTCGACTGGAATTCTACAGATAACTCAGGCGGCAAAGCTTCCAGCGGAGTATATTTCTACAGAGTATATGCATCAGGTGAAAACGGTAAATATGTCGAAACTAAAAAAATGATACTTCTGAAATAAATCAATAACAATAAAGATTAAAGGTCAACAAATAACATATTTCTTTCCTTGTTTAGTGAAACCCGCCCCTTAGTCAGGGGCGGGTTTTTTATATTGATATGATAAATGTCATCATTTAATATGACTACGCTCAATGTTTATGATAATGCAAATTAGTATTTTGACAAAGATTATTTTATGCCGGATGTAAAAATTGGATGTTCTTTCTGATTGCCGGTTTTAATTATTTGATTTTCTTGTCCATAGAAGATATTCTTATAATGCTTAAAAAGGAAAATTAAAAGAAGAACATATGTTTTCTCACCCCAAAGGAATTTCATTTCATTCTGTCACTTAACATATTTCCGGTAATACTAAAATAATTTATAATCTAAAAATTTTAACTCATTATGAAAAAGATAATATTAACTTTAATCTTTTACATTTGCTCAAACGCTTTTCTGAATGCTCAATGGATTCTTCAAAGCTCGTTCACATCTAACAATTTATATGACATAGAATTTTACAATAGATACACAGGATGGGCAGTTGGTGACGGTGGTAATATTTTAAAAACTACGAATGGTGGCGTAAACTGGCTAAACATTCCGAATCCGGCTGTCGGAAAACCTTTATCTAGCATACATATTGTTGATTCAAATACTTGCTATGTCGTCGGTTGGTTTGAAACTATTATAAAAACTACAAATGCAGGTGATGACTGGATAGTAATTAGAAACGGAGGATTTGGTTTCGGATCAAGCTATGATGCAGTATTTTTTATAGATGAGAATACAGGCTGGATTGCAGGAACAGGACAAAAAGTGTTGAGAACAACTAACGGCGGCGATTCAATAATTTCAGAACCTTTATTTGCCGGAAATCTTCATGATATGTATTTCAAAGATGCTTTGACAGGAATTGTTACCGGTTCAGGAACTGATATGTTTAAAACTACCAATGGAGGATTGAACTGGTCTAATATTGTAATGCCTATTGGTTTTAGAATTCCGGATTTCTATAAAATTTCTTTTGTAAATAATCAAACAGGTTGGGTTGCAGGAAGTGATCGAAGAATTTTTAAGACAATTGATTTTGGTGATTCCTGGACTTTTATAGATTCTATTGATGCTTATCCTCAAATGAGATGTGTCGAATTTATTGATGAAAAAACCGGATTTGTTGGAGGTGAGTTGGGGTATTTGTTTAAATCGACTAATGGGGGTAGTAATTGGGTAAGAGAAAATACTTCGTCATTTCCACCTAACGAAATCATTTCTCTATGCTTATATAATGAATTAATTGGATGGATGGTTGGTGGAGAAGCAAAAATATTTGGGACAACAACTGGAGGTCAGACATTAGTTGGAATTTCAAATTCAGAAATAAAGCAAGAATTTATTCTCGAACAGAATTATCCAAATCCCTTTAATCCAATTACAAAAATTAAATATTCACTAAATAAACGCGATTACGTTGAAATAAAAATTTTTGATGTTCTTGGAAAACAGATTAAAACTTATATTAGCAGTATACAGGAATCGGGAAATTATGAAATTGAGTTTGATGCATCAGAAATTAATAGCGGCGTATATTTTTATTCTTTATTTGTCGGAGGTGAAAGAATTGAAACTAAACGGATGATCTTTTTAAAATAATAAAATATTTAAGGTGATAAGAGGTCCTTAAACATATTACAAACCTTTGTGTTTTAAAACCGAGCGGAAGCTCTTACCTGTGCGAAAGGTTAAAAGTTTTTCGAATTTTTTTTCGAAATACTCCGCCCTTTTATATTAAAAAATTAATCTCAATATAAAAATAACAGGAGAATATAAAAATGAAAAACTCAATAAAAATATTTCTTTTAGCAATATTTGTATTATTTATTCAAAATTCAGACTCTAATTCCCAATCTCAATACGGGTTTGATTGCGGTTTCATAGATTCATCAGGTTCATTAAGCAGTTCACTTTTCGGAAGTTCTTTTACGGGATTAAATAAACCGATAAGAACGGATTTAAGCGGTGATTCTTTATCTCCCTCAAATGCTGTATTTCCTGTCATTGTTGTATTTGTACAATTTAAAGGAGATGTTAATGACTGGCAGTGGCCGACCGGTCAGGCTCCAATTTATTTAGATAGTATGATCGCTGAAACAAAGAGTTATAATTCTGACTGGTGGGATGCATATAGTGAGAATAAAGAACCAATTAGTGATTATTGGCTAGAATTAAGTAGAGGTAAATTTCATGTTACCGGGAAAGCTTTTTCAGTTGTACTGGATAAATATGCTTATGAATATACATCAGAACATGAAATCAATCTTGAGATTTGGAGAAAACTAAAAACACAAGGTTTAACTAATTGGCAACCATACGACAAATGGCGAGATACATTAATAAACAATGAAAAAAAGTTTTATTATCAACCTGACGGATATGTAGATATGATCTATAAAATACATAAGAACAATGATGGTCCTTTACCAAATTACAGAGGATATGCCCATTTAACTGGAAGTCAGGGTGATTTTTCAGAAGTATTAGTAGATACAGCTAATAATGTAAAAGTTGGATATGGATTTAGAGGAAAAGGATCGGGTGTGACATTTTCCTGGACTTCAAGAAAACATTTATTATTAAGTGTTATTCCACACGAACACGGACATTGTCTTTATGCAAATGGTCATATAACTTATGGAAAAGTTTCATATGGTCCTGGCGGTGACGGCTATTTCAGTCCTTATGAAATGATATTGTTAAAGTATCAGCATGCAGATACTGTTAATTTTAGTACTCAGGCAAATTATTATCTTGCAGATTACTCGGCTAGAAATACATCTAACGGAGAAATTCTGCGAGTTCCGGTTCAGGGAGAAGAATGTTTTCTAATTTCAAACAGAGGGAATGCTTCTAAGTGGGATAAAATAATGCTAGGAGATACAACACAGATCATAGGATCTTTTGAATACGGTGGAAATTACAGCAAGGGAGTATAGATTTATCATTTGAAATCAAGCGGAATTATTTATCCGAACGGTTACGATATTCTTGCTCAGGATTTGGAATGTGCAGATGGAGTTTGGTATTGGAGTAATAAAGGTCCGGCTCAGCGATATTCATGGGATGCAGGATATTGTTATACCACTCCCCGATTATGGCCAGTATATACAAGAGATAGTGTTTCATATTCAAATGATCAAGGGTGGAATCTCAGTCCCGCTGACGGAAGAAGTCATGATTCAGCAATTTGGGCTGGAATTGGTAAATTAAACGAAACAGATGCCTGTTTAATGGGAACAGACAGAATTTATACAAACTCGACTGAAATATATTCAAATGAGGAAGTAAATGGGGACAGGTATGATGCGTGGAGACCGGGATATAATGAAGTATTCAGTCCTTATTCAAGTCCATCTACTAAAACAATGAGTAACAGTAACTCAGGGATTTACATTTGGCTGTATTCAAGTTCAGGCAGCGGACCTACTACTTCGGCAGCGTTTAATATCTATAAAGCGGGAGAAGGCGGTTACACGGATTCTTCAATTCTTGCACTCACTCCTCCATCTCGTCCTATGGGATTAAAAGTATTGCCTTGCGAATCCCAACCTGTCATTAATAATCTTAAAAGAATAAAGATCAGCTGGAATCATAACATGGAACCGGATATGAGAAGAACCATAACCGGAGAAACTGATAAATTTAAAAGATACAAAATATACAGAAGTACTGCGGAGGATATGAGCCAGGTTCCGCCGGATGCGCTTCAATACCCAGAAACAGTTTATGATCTTATAGCTACGGTAGATTTAAATGAAAATTCCGCACCTTACTTTATTGATTCGGGACTTGTATCAACCTGCAATGACGCATTGTGCGGAGCGACATCATGCTGGGAAATGTATCCAGTAAGATACAGAGTGCAGGCAGTGGATGTTTACAATGATGTATCGGTATTGTCTGATTTCGTAAACACTGAAGCCTGGAATACAGGTACGGGTGAAAGAAGCTATGAAGGTGAGAATTTCAGTAACAGCAGCGTCAGTTCGACAGAGCTCCCGACAGAATATTCTCTTAAACAGAATTATCCGAATCCGTTTAATCCAAGCACTAACATTCAATATGATCTTCCCACTGATAATTTTGTTACAATAAAAATATATAATGTATTAGGTAAAGAAATTGCGACTTTGATAAACGAAAATAAAACTGCCGGAAGATATATTGTTTCATTCAACGCTTCGAAATATCCAAGCGGAATTTACTATTACAAGATCAAAGCAGGAAGTTATGAATCTATCAGGAAAATGATGCTGATCAAATAACCGGATATCGAATTATGAAATAAAAAATTACATATTTCTTTCCTTGTTTAGTGAAACCCGCCCCTGAGTCAGGGGCGGGTTTTTTATATTGATATGATAAATGTCATCATATAATATGACTATAATCAAAGTTAGTAATTTTACAAAACAGTATTTTAACAATAAAAAAAATTAATGCCGGAAAACATAAAAATAATAGCGGTTGATGATGAGCCAAATTCGACTAAACTGGTTGCAAAAGTTCTTGCAAGAAAAGGATATACGGTAGAACAGATGAATGACAGTAAGGCTGCCCTTGAGATGATAGAAAAAGGAAATTATGATATTATAATATCCGATCTTCAGATGCCTGTAGTAACAGGAGCGGATCTTTTAAATGCGAAACCCGCGGACTCGTTGTTTATTATGATAACGGGTTATGGTTCGGTTGACTCTGCTGTCGAATCCATGAAAAACGGCGCGTTTGATTACATAAGCAAACCTTTTCATCTCGAAGAGCTTTCGGTTAAAATCGATAAAGCGGTTGAAAGGATACGTCTGACAAAAAAACTGAATGAATTCAAATTTCAGCTTGATGAAAATTATTCTTTCAGCGGGATAACCGGTACAAGCAAGAAAATGCAGGCAGTGTTTGAATTAATTAGAAATGTTGCCAAGACAAAAGTGAATGTACTTGTTGAAGGTAAGAGCGGAACGGGTAAAGAACTTGTAGCAAGAGCTATACATAAAAACAGCGACAGGAAGAACAATCCTTTTGTCGCTATAAACTGCAGCGCTATACCGGAATCACTTCTTGAAAGCGAACTCTTCGGACATACAAAAGGCGCATTTACCGGAGCTTCGGATTTTCAGAAAGGTGTTTTCGAACAGGCGCACGGCGGAACGCTTTTTCTCGATGAGATTGCCGAGATGCCTTTTAATCTGCAGTCAAAACTTTTAAGAGTAATTGAAACATGGGAAGTCAAAGCAATAGGAAGCGATAAAGTAAAAAAAGTGGATGTGAGACTGGTTTCAGCTACAAATCAAAACATACAGGAACTTATAGAAGAGAAAAAATTCAGGGAAGATCTTTATTACAGAATTTCAACTATTACTATTTCACTTCCGTCGCTTAATGAAAAACGCGAAGACATACCTCTGATAGCAAATACCATTCTGAAAAAATTATCAGCAAAACTCGACCGGGAGCTGTCGATAAATGAAAGCGGTCTTGATCTGCTCATTAAAAATGACTGGAAAGGAAATGTCAGAGAGCTGGAAAATGTCCTTGAAAGAGCAGCTATCTCTTCAACTTCAGATGTTTTAGACAGTAAAAATTTTAAATTCCTCAATATTAAGAATAATAATGCCGGAAGCACATTTAATAATCTGAACGGCATGGAAAAACTTGCCGATATCGAGATCTCATATATTAAGAAAGTACTCGAAGAAAATAACTGGAATAAACTGAAAGCATCCCAGATACTCGGAATAGACCGGAAAACTCTGTATAAGAAGATAAGGGAGTATAATCTTGAATGATAAGATCAAATTAAACGGAAATATGAAAGTGAAAGAAATCAAACCCCCCATTCTATTGTCTATTGTTAAAAAAAATTCCTCAAAATATTCATTATTTCTCACCATAATTGTAGAGTATATCTACACAAATTTAATATTTTTGAAAAATCTTATATATCATATGAAATTTCGACTATTTTTAAACAATAATCCGATACTTATGGCATAAAGATTGACACATGTAGGTTAACAGCTAGTTCGATAAAATGGAACGAAGAAGAATACATATACTGTGTCTGAAACCTGAAATTTGTTCACTTATAAAAAAAGGGTTGAATTTTTCGGACTACAGCGTTTCCTGTTCACAGGGTGAAGATATAAATGAAGAATCTATTCTGAAATTCAACGAAAAAATTGACTGTCTTATACTTGACAAAGATATTGATGCCGGTTTAAGAGAAAAAATAAAGAGTAAATTTGAAAACATAGCAATAATATGTCTTCCGTCGCTTGATTCTGAAAACAATAACAAATCTGGCGTAAAAAATATGTCTGAGCCATTAAGATTAAGTGAATTAGCTGATTATATTAACAGTATCTTTAAAAACTGATAAAATTGAAAAGATATTTCCCAAAAATATTAATTATGCTTTTTACAATTGCAGTAATTACTGCAATAATGGTTTTTTCAGAAAACTCTTTACAAAGTTCATCCAAAAGCACGGAAACATGTTTATCCTGCCATGAAGATGAAGGTTTGACCTATGAAAAAGACGGAAAAACTGTCTCTTTGTATGTAGATAAAAAACTTTACAGTAAGTCCGTTCATGCAGGAGCTGAATGCGAAGACTGTCATCTGGGCTATAATCCGGATGAGATTCCACATTCTAAAACAAGTGCGAAGGTAGATTGCAAGACATGTCATGATGATCTTAAAGGAATAGAAAAAAGCGTTCACGGTAAAGTGGATTGTTATGAATGTCATACGAAACATGATGTAAAACCGGTAAAAGAAATTGATCAGACAAAGAATTGTCTTAGCTGTCATAAATCTAGAAATATACAGCAATACAGTTCGAGTATTCACGCTAAGAAAAATATAGGTTGCGAAAAATGTCATAATGGCGGTCATAATTCGGTCAGTATTTCAAAGAAAGAAGTTACAAGAGTCTGCGGAACCTGTCACAGCGCAAATCAAATGGCGCTCAAAAACAGTGTTCATCATACGGTTTTAAAAGGCGGCAATAAAAATGCTCCGGTTTGTACTGACTGTCACGGCGCACATAATGTTTTAAGAAGTAAAGTTTCAATAGAATCTGAAGGATGTCTTAATTGTCACCTTAATGAAAAATTATTTCCGGGAGATGCAAAAGGTTCGGCAAAATTTGTAGCTGAATACAAAACAAGTGTACATGCGTCACTCCGTAAAGGTGAGCATGAAGCTGCAGGTTGTGTTGATTGTCACGGTGATCATATGATCCAGAATCCGGATGATCCGAAATCAGCAACAAAAAGAGCCCGTCAGATTGAAACATGCGGGAAGTGTCACTCTGAAGTTGTTGAAAAATTCAATAAGTCCAAACATGGAGAGGAGCTGATGAAAGGAAATAAGGATGCTCCGGCTTGTACCGATTGTCATGGTGAACACGGAATTCAGAGCACTTTGCTTTCTGATGATTTTTCAAAATTGAACATAGCAGATAAATGTCTGAGTTGTCATAAAGACGGAAAGATACCTCATAAGAATTATAAAGGTGAAGAAGAATTAATTACAGGTTATGAGAATAGCGTTCATTATCAGGCATTAAAAGAGGGTAATAACGATGCGCCGACATGTTCGAATTGTCATGGTGCTCATGAGATGACTCCATATAATGATCCAGCTTCAAAGATCAATAAAATGAACATTGCTAATACCTGCGGGGAGTCAGGATGTCACGTAAAACAACTGGAAGAATATACGGGAAGTATACATCAGACTGGAGTGCTTGAGGGAAATAAAGATGCTCCGACTTGCAATAATTGTCACGGAAATCACGGTATACTGACAAAAAATATTGATAATAAACTTCAGAAATCAAATGATCTGATTAATTTATGTTCAAATTGTCATGCATCAGTGGAAATGATCGAAAGAAATCAGCTTCCTACTAAAGTAAGTGAATCTTACAAAGAGAGTTTTCACGGACTTGCAACAAGAGGCGGATTGAAAGAGGCTGCAAACTGCGAAAGCTGTCACGGGAATCATAATATCAGAGCTTCCAAGGATTCATTATCTTCGATCAATAAGAAGAATCTTCCCGAGACATGCGGACAGTGTCATCCGGGTGCAAGTGAAATACTTATTTCTTCAAAGATACATCTAACAAACATAAAAGAAGATTCACCATGGACATACTGGGTCACACGATTTTATCTTGTTCTTATATTCGGAATAATTGGATTTATGCTTATACATAATTTCCTCGATTACAGAAAAAAGAAAATGTTAAAAAAGAAAGCATGAGCGAAGAGAAAAAATATTTAAGAATGTCTAAGAATGAAAGGATTCAGCATTTTCTGCTGCTTACCAGTTTCATTGTACTTGTAATAACAGGTTTCTGGCTCAAGTTTCCTGAAGCATGGTGGGTGAAATGGATAGTCTACATTATAGGTGAAAATGCATTTGAGGCAAGAAGCATTATACACAGAATTGCATCTGTAGTGCTCATAGTAGCTTCGGTTTATCATTTGGTTTATATATCATTCAGCAGCAGAGGCAGACAGCTTGTTAAGGATTTTCTGCCGCGAAAAAGCGATATCAGTGAATTCACTGGTTCGATGAAATACCTAACGGGAAAATCAGAGATAAAGCCCCGATTCGGAAGATTCAGTTATATAGAAAAAATGGAATACTGGGCGGTTGTCTGGGGAACGGTTATTATGGGTCTGACAGGATTTATCTTATGGTTCAAGGATTTCTTCTTTAAATATATTTCAAACACCGGAATGGATATAGCAACAGCAATTCATTATTACGAAGCCATACTTGCAAGTCTTGCAATATTAGTCTGGCATTTTTATTTTATATTTATGAATCCTGATGTTGCCCCGATGAATAAAGCCTGGCTTTCAGGATATCTTACCGAAGAAGAGATGAAACACGAGCATCCGCGTGAGCTTGAAATACTTGAAGAATCTGAAAATCAATCTAAATCATAAAATAAATTTATGGAACCGGAAAAAGACAAAATTGACAAAATTGAGAAAGATGACAATCTGAAAGTCGTTAAGAAACGCTGGCTTTTTAAAAATGTAAAAGGCTGGAAAAGATTCTTTCTGATGTCAGGAGTATATCTGTTTACGTTTATAGTATTATTTGCCATAGCAGCAGAATATACTTCGCGGCCGTCATTTTGTCCCACCTGTCATTATATGGAGTCCTTTTATCAGAGCTGGAAGACATCAGCTCACAATAAAGTCGATTGCGTGGAATGTCATTTCGAACCGGGTCTCACCGGAACCATAAAAGGAAAATTAAACGGACTTGTACAAATAGTCAGTTATGTTTCCCTTACTTATAAAAAGCGAAAACCTGTTGCTGAAATACCTGATAATACCTGCGCAAGATCGGGTTGTCATGAAAAGCAGTCTTTAAAAGATTCCACATATGATTTTAAGGGGATATCATTCAGTCACAAGAATCATCTGAAGGAGCAGAAGCGGGGGAAGGATCTGAAATGCGTAAGCTGTCATTCTCAGATCGTTCAGGGAACTCACATGGAAGTTACCGAGTCAACCTGTAATAACTGCCATTTTAAAAAATCTGATGATCCGGATCATAAATTCGATAAACTGTCTGATTGCAGCACCTGCCATAAGTTTAATGAGAAATCAAAAGAACAGCTTGTAAACATGAGATACAACCATACTTCGGTAGTTGATAACAAGATCGAGTGTAAATCATGTCACAACAATGTTATTTCAGGAAATGGAGCAGTTGGAAAAGAGAGATGCTTTCAGTGTCATTTTGAAACAGACAGGCTGGATAAGTATAATGATATAGCTCTTATTCACAGTACGCATATAAGCAAGCACAGTCTCTCATGTGCAAACTGTCACTCGCCTATAGAGCATAAGATACAGCAGATGGATCCGAACGCAAGCCCTGACTGTAACGGTTGTCACGAAAATGCCCATTCATCTCAGGTAAGTTTGGTAAGCGGACAGAATGGATTTGACGTGGAAAAATCCCCGAGCTCTATGTTTATGAGCGGTATTAATTGTCAGGGTTGTCATATATTTCATGAGGTAGATAAAAATGAAATCAATACATCAGTAGCTAAAGGCAAAGCCTGCGAAAAATGCCATGGTCCCGGATATGATAATCTTTTAAAAGAATGGGAAACAACTTCAATGAAAAGACTTGGAGTGATCAAGACTATATATAATGCCGTTAATCCTCTTGTTCAGAATTCAAGCAGCTCTAATAAAGCAGAAGCGCAAAAGTATATGGAGGAAGCTAATCATAATTTCAGATTGGTAGAAATTGGCAAAAGCGTCCATAATGTACAGTTTTCAGATAAATTACTTGTGGCAAGTTACGGATTAATGAAAAAGGCATTAAGTGTAATTGGTTCATCAAAAAGTTTGCCTGAGTTTAAATCAAGTTCTGATGTGATTCCAAATGAATGTTACAGATGCCATTCGGGTATTCAGGAAATTACTGTAAGTAAGTTTGGCATGAATTTCTCACACAATGAGCATATTGTCAAGAATAAAGTTGCTTGCGCCAGATGTCATTCAAATGTTACCAAACACGGTGAACTGACGATGAGCAAGGAAAGCTGTAACAGTTGTCACCACTCAAAAAACAAAAATGAAGAATCATGTGAAAACTGCCATTCATTCCAGAGCATTGTTTATAATGGAACTTATCAGAAAATGGATCAGCCTGATTATATGAAAGTCGGTGGTACGAAATGTGTAGATTGCCATGTCAGCTCTGACAAGGTGATCAAACCTGATGCAATGGTCTGTTCGAAATGTCATGATGCTGATTATGATGCCATGATGGGAGAATGGAAAAATGATGTTGTAAAATTATCCGCAGAAGTGAATGAACTGATAAAAAACATCAATCCTTCCGAGCTTGATGCGGAACAGCAGAATGAACTCAAGGAGATAAAAAGAACATATTCCGAAATTAATTCACATAAGAGCATATATGTCCATAATTATGATCTCATAAGTACCTTACTTTCAAACAATAAGAAAAAACTTAAGGCAATGTCGGAATAAAGAATAATTTTATTTTTAAAACATAATTAATATATTACACAAACATTTTCTAACTTAAATCAAAGAAAAATGAAAAAGAAGATCATTGTATTTGCATTGCTCATTTTCACACCGCTCATAATTGTGCTGAGTAATAATACAAGTATTAAATCTCAGTCTGAAGCAACTTATGTGGGTGTAAATTCCTGTGTAGGGGCATGTCATAAGACTGAAGCACAGGGCAGCCAGCTTTCAATCTGGCAGAGTTCAAAACATGCGAACGCATATGAATCTCTGAAATCAGCATTTGCTGACAGTGTAGCAAAAGCCAGAGGTTCAGAAGTGGCTGCTGTTGAAACTCCGGAATGTTTAAAATGTCACACTCTCGGAGTTGATCTTGCATCTGCAAAAGTAGATGACACTTTTGATAAAACTCAGGGCGTTCAATGTGAAACATGCCATGGAGCAGGATCAGAGTATAAGAAATTATCAATTATGAAAGATAAGCAAAAAGCAATGGATGCAGGCTTAATAATTCATACAGATAAAGATGCATTCTGTACTCAGTGTCATAATTCTCAAAGTCCGACTTTTGTGTCATTTGATTATGATACAGAGTGGGCAAAGATCAAACATGATATTCCGGCAAAAGAATAATCCGATTCAGGTTTTATAGAATTATTCAAAACAGGAATTTATTCAGGTTCACCAAAAACAATTATTTCCTTTCAATATACCTTTCCGGACGGAGAGGTATATGAAGGGTTTTATGAAAGTTTTTAAAAACTCACTTACAACAGGAAAGATAATAATAACGCATTTAATGATTTTTTAGAAATCGAAGTGTATCGGTTTCAATTTATATAATTTGATTTAAAGTGTAATTGTTCTTTCACAGATATTGACGAAATTGTTATAAGTCTTTTATACAAATGGCATTCTAATTGCACTAATATAATTAAATAGTAAAACAGCATTTATTTATATTATATGTGTAATTAATGGACTCTTGACAGGTATTACAGGATCAATAATTTCATTAATAAAAATATAATTAAGGAATAAATATGAAAAATTTATTATACATACCTTCAATTATATTATTAATTACTGCTTTGGTATTGTTTAAAGCAGATGAAAATATATCACAGCCTAAATATAAATATGTCGGAGTAAATACCTGTATTGGAGCTTGTCATCAATCTGAAGAGCTTGGAAATCAGTACGAAGTATGGAATAATTCACAGCATTCCAAAGCGTTCCTTACTCTTCAGAGTGAAGCAGCCGACAGTATTGCAAGATCACTCGGATATGAAACGCCGGCTGAGGATACCAGATTTTGTATCAGATGTCATACACTTGGAATTGATGTTGATGAAAGTGAATTGCAGAGTTCTTTTGATATGACTCAGGGTGTCCAGTGTGAAAGTTGTCACGGACCCGGATCGGAATACAAAAAACTCAGTGTCATGAAAGACAGTGCAGAAGCCGTAAATAAAGGATTAATAATTCATACAGAAAAAGAAAATTGGTGCATCACTTGTCATAATCCGGAAAGCCCGACCTATATTCCGTTTGATTATGAGCCTCTCTGGGAAATGATAGCACATAACAAAATAAAACCGGAGTAATTATGAAAACTAAATACATACTCGCATTAGTAACATTAACATTATTTATTTTATCTTCGCAGGTAAATGCTCAGACCATGAACTTTAAGCTAAGCACTTATTTTTATTCATGGCAGAGAACAGACAGTGTTGCAACAGGTTATGAGACCAATCACATGAAAGGATATCAGAATCTGCTGCTTGGAGTAACTCAGGATAAATGGAGTCTCAACACATCTTTGCTTACTCAGGAAGATATTGTGAATAAATCAGGAGACGGATTTGATTATTCTTTTTACAATCTTTATATAAAAGGTTCAAATCTGTGGAATGCTCTCGATGTAGGTATCGGCAGACAATATATATTTGCGGGAGTAGGGAATACTTCAGTAGACGGACTCAGTCTCAGATATAAAGCCGGTATGAAAAAGCAGTATCAGATAAGTGTTTACGGAGGAGCATTGACACCTGATAATTATGATTTTCAGAGCTACCCATCTTTTAATAATAATTTTATATTCGGATCCAAATTCAGTTATTACGGTGATCAGGGATTTACGGGAACATTGAGTTATTTTTTAAAGAGACAGCAATATGATCCTTACTATGCTCCGAGAATTGATACGATGTACAATACAACAAACGAGCTAATCGTAACGGATTCGAGAGATCAGCAATTGATCGGTCTTAATCTGAATTATACAGGAAAGCAAAATTATACTTTATATGGTAAAGCATTCTATGATCTTTATATAGATAAATTTTATCAGGCAGAATTCAATTTCAGCTATCCTATAAAGAATTTCAGAATGACACTTGACTATTCATACAGAGGAGCTCAGCTGACATATAATACTACCTTCTGGACAATGGCTCAGTTCTGGCCTCTGTCACATTATCAGCAGCTTGAAGCATCAGCCGATTATACATTAAATAACGGTATGAACTTGTTTGCAACATACTCGAATGTTTTTTACATAGACGATAATGCTTCAAAGTATCAGGTCGGTTTTAAAACTCCGGTTTACGGTCTTTATTATATTGGCTATTCGGGTTATTCAGGCGAGTCAAACGGCGCAGTTGGTTATGTTTATCATCAGCTTGTTCCGGAGAAACTGGCCGGAAACATAACTCTTAATTATTCAAATTATAATCTTGGTAATTATTCATCACAGAATGAAAACCAGTTCAGCGGTATTATAGGTCTTGCTTACAGACCAAACAGACAGTTTACAATTGATGCACAGGGACAGTTTTTAACCAACAGGATTTATTCGATCGATTCAAGATTTTTACTAGGAGTGACATACAGACTGTTCAGTAAATTTTAAAAGTTCATTAAATATTATTATCATGAAAATACCAAAGTATTATCTATTATTTCTAGCAGGTATAATTGTTTTCCTTACCACTACGGCATATCTCACAAAGGAAAAAAATGAATATGTAAAAAAGGAAAATAATGTTTATACTGAAAAAGTTTATGACAATAGTCTGATCATAAAGTTCAATCATGAGCTTCATACCAAAGATGCCGAGATTGCCTGTCAGGATTGTCATACAAAAGCATTAACATCTACATCTTCAAACGATAATCTGAATCCTTCAAAGAAAGACTGTTCAAGTTGTCACGATGTCAAAGATGAAAAGGAATGTAATCTCTGTCACTATGACGGTGTTTATAAGAAACTCAGATCATCAAAATCGGATCTGTTTTTTTCACATAAAGATCATGTTAACTCAAAAGGGGATAATTGTACAGATTGTCATAAAGGACTGGACAAAGTAAAATTTTCCAAAGAAAGTGCTTCTGCGTTTCCTGACATGGAAAGCTGTTATACCTGTCACAATAATCAGACAGCCTCTAACAGTTGTGAATCCTGTCATAAAGATCTTACAAATCTGACACCAAAGGATCATTTAAAAACAAATTTCCTGAATCAGCATACAACTGTAGCAGGAGTGAATTCAAAGAATAACTGTATGATGTGTCACAGTGATAATTTCTGTCAGGCATGTCACAGTCCTCAGAGTTTTACCGGTAACAATACTCAGGACAATTTTTACGCACCTTATTACACACGGGAAAACGGTACGAGGATAGACAGAGGAGATCTGCAGAATCTTACAACGGCTCATAATCTAAACTATCTGTACACACACGGACTTGATGCAACGCAGAAAAGCTTTGAATGTAATACATGTCACAGTCCGGTTGATTTCTGTTCGTCATGTCATCAAAGCGGCGGGAATACAGTTACCGGAATAGCACCTCAGTCTCATCAGCAGCCTGATTTTGTGATGATGAGTAACGGCGGCGGATCGCATTCACAGCTTGCACGAAGGGACATAGAGTCCTGTCAGTCATGTCACGATGCCCAGGGTCAGGATCCCGTTTGCGCTCAGTGTCACCTCAATCCTAACATTATTAACGGAAAGGGTATCAAATGATGAAAACTTATTTTAACAAATTAAAAAATAGTAAAAAACTGAACTCTGAAAAGAACGGAATGAAATTTTTCTATATAATATATTTTCTGATAATCTCAGTTACCCTGACTTATGTAGGTTGCAGTGAGGTTCAAAATAATCTTGTGACGGCTCCTGAAATAGGGACACATCCTGACGGATGGGGAAGCGATACCGGATCTGTAAATTTTCACGGAAAATATATCTATGATAATAATGCATGGACTCTCACTCAGTGTAAAACATGCCATGGAGGAGATTACAAAGGAGGAGTGACCGGGTCAAGCTGTCTGACATGTCATACATCTTCAGGAGGTCCGCAAAACTGTCGTCTGTGTCACGGTGGTACTTCAGGACATGCAAATCCTCCAAAAGCTCTTAATCATTCAAATGACGTTCAGTCTCTTGGTGTGGGTGTTCACGTCTATCATCTGGATTCGACAAAATATTCCGCTGATGTGGAATGTAATGAATGTCATTTGTCTCTGACAGGAGGATTTAATTCTCCGAACCATTTGGGTGAAAATCCTGACGGTATAGCCGAGATAAATTTCGGTACGCTTGCTTTGACTTCAATGGGAGGTATAACACCGGATCCGACATGGGACAGAAATACGGCAACCTGTTCAAATACATATTGTCACGGAAATTTCCCTGAAGGGAATAATGCTACACCGATCTGGACAGATCCAAGTTCAACTCAATGCGGATCCTGTCACGGAGATCCTGATACCGGAAATCCGACACCGCGGACAAACGGAGTATTTATGAAACCTCACTTTGCATTCTTTACTTCGCAGACTTGTTATGTCTGTCACGGCACGGTGATAAATCCCGAGGGAATGATCTATGATAAAGAGCTGCATGTGAATGGGGAGATTAATTATTAGGTAATAGGTAATAGGTATTAGGTATTAAGTAATAGTTAATTACAGAATATTCATCTCAGAGTTTTTACAGTGATAGCTGAAACGAAATTGTAAATATTTTGGGATAAACACAATAAGTCATTCCGGATAAACCGGATATGACAACCAAAGCCGGGG
>JAGQWH010000379.1 GCA_020437545.1 Ignavibacteriota bacterium | reverse complement strand
CTGATGTAACAATGACTGGTGAAGGAGATAACGACTATTTCGCCAACTCGGTTTCAACTGCAGGTGATATAAACGGTGACGGGTATTCTGATGTAGTTATAGGGTCTATATATTATTCTTTACTTACCGGCAAAGCATATGTATACTTCGGAGGAACATTAATGAATAATATTGCAGATGTTACAATAACAAGCGGAACACCCGGCATAGATTTTGGAAGTTCAGTCTCATCAGCCGGTGATGTAAATGGCGACGGTTATTCTGATTTCATCATTGGAGCAAGAAGAAATTCAACTCCCGGCAGAGCTTTTATATTCTTCGGTGGAGCATCCCCTGATAGTATTCCGGATGTTTCTATGACCGGTGAGGCAACAGGAAATTATTTTGGTAATTCGGTCTCTTCTGCAGGAGATGTAAACGGTGACGGGTATTCTGATGTTATTGTAGGGGCATTTGGATATTCTTCAAATACAGGCAGAGCTTATTTATATAATGGTTCTGCTATAAGCGCAAAACCTATTTTCAGTCACGTAAAAGATGTTCCCAATGATCAGGGCGGATTTGTAAATCTGAAATGGGTGAGGAGTTCATATGATGTAAACGGAAATGATCTTGTAACTTACTATTTAGTTGAAAGGAGCTATCCTCCGGTTAATGGAAATTTCGCATGGGCAAACATCGCAGAGATTACAGC
>JAGQWH010000378.1 GCA_020437545.1 Ignavibacteriota bacterium | reverse complement strand
AGCTTATGTTTATTATGGCGGAGCCAGTATGAATAATGGGGCAGATGTTATCATGACAGGAGAAGCTGCACAGGATCAGTTCGGATATTCGGTCAGCAATGCAGGTGATGTGAACGGTGATGGATATAGTGATGTGATTGTCGGAGCTAATCTCAACGATGCCGGCGGAACGAATTGCGGGAGAGCTTACATTTATTTTGGAGGTTCAACCATGAACAACGTCAGTGACGTTGTTTTGACGGGAGAAACTGCTTATGATTTTTTTGGGCAATCTGTTTCCACAGCAGGTGATGTGAATAATGACGGATATTCTGATGTGATTGTCGGAGCACCATACAGCGACTCAGTTGCGGCAGATGCGGGAAGAGCATACATTTATTTTGGAGGTACAAACATGAATAATAGTAAGGATCTGACAATGACAGGAGAAGGTTACGATGACTCCTTTGGTGCGTCAGTTTCGTTTGCCGGTGATCTGAATGGTGACGGATTCAGCGATGTGATCATTGGTGCAAACAGTTATTATGGAAACAAATTGGGAAAAGCTTATATTTATTTTGGAGGTATTAATATGAATAATGTTTATAATATTAGAATTACAAGTGCCACATTGCGTTCAAACTTTGGAAGTTCTCTATCATTCGCCGGTGATGTAAATAGTGATCGATACGATGACGTTATTATCGGAGCATATTATAATGAGGGGACTTCAGTAGGACCCG
>JAGQWH010000377.1 GCA_020437545.1 Ignavibacteriota bacterium | reverse complement strand
CATTTCCTTGATTGTTGCATATTCTATTTCAGCAAGGTCTTCCCGGATTATAACAGGATAAGGATTGCTTAACGGTGCCGGAATAGTCATTCCGTAAATACCAACTTTAACTCCGGCGATCTCTTTAATCACATAAGGCTGAATGAAATTTGTCAACTCGGGAAATCCGGTCATATCAAGATTTGCCGACAGAACAGGGAATGATCCGTTCTCAAATCCTGCGTAATAAACTTCAAACAATGTCTGCGGACCGAGATCGAATTCATGATTACCTACTGCAAGTGCGTCAAATCCAAGCTGCTTCATGATCTGTAATTCCGGAACTCCAAAATACTGATTGTAGAAAAAATCGCCTACACAAAAATCTCCTGCGTGAAGAGTCAGTACATTTTCTTCTGTCTGCTTTATCGTACCTATTACAGTTGCTGCTTTGGCAATGCCGCCGAGTGTACCCTCAAGCTGCCGGTTCTTCGGACCTGTAGCATCAAGATGCGAGTGAGAATCGCTGGTATGTAAGATTGTTATCTGAGTTCCCTGTGCAAATGTGAATTGAATTGAGATCATCAGAATAAATACTGCTGTTACAAAAATTTTAACCGTGTTCATAACACCTCCTTTTATTTTTAATTTCTGTTCAAAATTAAAGATAAAGAGGTTTGGGATTGTCATAGGTTTGTCTTTATTTTGTCAAAAAATTGTCAAAAGATCAGAAGATTGAATAATATGTATAATTGAA
>JAGQWH010000376.1 GCA_020437545.1 Ignavibacteriota bacterium | reverse complement strand
TCACAGGTGAAAAGATCACACAGTTTGATGATAATATCACTGCATATGACAATGCGCTCAGCGCAAAAGCTGCCGGTGGTCCAACAAGATCGGGAGCTTCAAAATCACTTGTAACGCTCTTCAACGACGCAGGCAGTATTCTGGATTCGATTGACAAGTTAATGGAAAATTATCTTGTCACTGAAACAGGATTCTATGAAGGATACAAAGCTGCAAGAGTGATAAAGGATCTGGGGTTAAGGCATAAAGCGGATCCTGATATGCAGGCAGCTCCGGAAAATAAATAAATTAATAGCCGGAGTGATTTTTGATTTTGGATCTTTGATTTTGGATTTGTGATTATATCGGGTATTTAAAATTTATAAAATCACTCCGGATTTTTTAAAAAAGTAAAACATAAACATTGTCATGAAAACACATAAAATAAAAAAAGAACAGCACGTGGTGACGGCTAAAAAGGGCTGGGCTGTGAGAGGCGAAGGTAACTCAAGGAGAACCAAGCTCACTGCCACAAAGGAAGAAGCCATAAACAGGGCAAGGAACATAGCGAAGAATCAGAAGACAGAACTGGTTATACATAATAAGAACGGAAGGATAAGTGACAAGGACAGCTATGGAAATGATCCGCATCCACCTAAAGACAAGAAGCATTAAGAATGTGATGGATATTCAGGTGTCTGTCAACAACCCCACCCTACCCTCCCCTTTGGGGAGTGTCTCAAAACCATACTCCTTCCCAAACCCCAGTTTGGGAAGGTCCAATTAT
>JAGQWH010000375.1 GCA_020437545.1 Ignavibacteriota bacterium | reverse complement strand
GACGGTACTGACAAATATGTCACTTTTTCTCTTTGATTATCCGTTCGAACTTTTTTCTCTGCTCTCACACCTTTTTGCTCTAATGTAATTGAATTTTGCTTCACTGTAATTGAATTTTGTTTCACTATAAGACGGTTTCGTTTCATTGTCACTGCTCTTTGCTTGAATGTAATTGAAATTTGCTTCACTGTAATTGAATTTTGTTTCACTGTAAGACGGTTTTGTTTCAGTGTCACTATTCTTCGCTTGAACGTAATTGAATTTTGCTTCACTGTTTATGAATTTTGTTTCACTGTAAGTCCGTTTCGATTCAGTGTCACACCTCTTTGCTTGAATGTAATTGAATTTTATGTCACTGTCACATCTCTTTGTTTTACTGTCACATCTCTTTGTTTTAATGTTACATCTCTTTGTTTTAATGTCACGTCTTATTTATTACAGTTTACTCCACATTGCAGGGACTTCGCATCACTTATTTTTCATTTCTTATCTCTTCCAGGTACATTTCCGATACTTATTTATACAATGCAAATTCTTTTTTATTAATAAAAAGCTCTTTTTTCTATGATCGACTTTCAAAATTTATTATACACAATTCATCCCGCCGAAGGTGGATAATATTGAAAATAAAATTGCTGCCGGCATCCCATCCAAATGGAATAAAAATATCATAAGTTCACGATGTTTTAGAATTATTGCTGTCAATTCTCATAGTCCTCATTCAATTCATTCCAAATCATAGTCAGTTTTGCATAGATAAAAAAAAGTATAGTTTCTATT
>JAGQWH010000374.1 GCA_020437545.1 Ignavibacteriota bacterium | reverse complement strand
GCCAGTATTTTTTCCGGTATCACCTTCACCGATTTTCTTATGGTCCTGTGAATAAGGAAGTACAACATAATCATCACCGTCAGTTATCACAAATACTGATACTTCTTCACCTTCAAGATATTCTTCGGCTATGAAATTAAAACCTGAATCTCCGAATATTTCCCTTTCAGTAAAATCTATAAGCGTTGAAATTGCTGTATGCTTATTTTCAGCAATGATCACGCCTTTTCCGGCAGCAAGTCCGTCCGCTTTTATTACAACCGGGTAATTACAATTCTCAAAAAATTCTTCTGCATCTGAAATACTGTCCCTGGAAAATTTTTTAAACTTTGCAGTCGGAATATTATATTCAATCATTAATTCCTTCGAAAATACCTTACTGGATTCGATCTCAGCAGCTTCCTTAGTAGGACCGAATATCTTCAAACCTTTTTCTTCAAATTCATTTACTATCCCGAGTGAAAGCGGTATTTCAGGTCCTACTATAGTAAGACCGATCTCATTTTGAGAACAAAATTCCGCAAGCTCCGATATCTGTGTGGGTTTTAAATTTACCGGTTCGGCAAATTCATTTATTCCGGGATTTCCTGTAGTATTGAATAAAACACTGTTGCCTTTTATAAAGGATTGGGAATTAATGATCTTCCGGGCTATGGCGTTTTCTCTGCCTCCGTTTCCAATGAGTAATATTTTCAAAATATTCTATTCAATGTCCACTAATAAATTAAATTCCTTGGCAAGTTCATAAGTAAGATCTTTCCTGTCATACATTTCCACTACTTCTTCATTTGCCACAGGCATCGCATCT
>JAGQWH010000373.1 GCA_020437545.1 Ignavibacteriota bacterium | reverse complement strand
CCTAGTACTTAATACTTAATACTTAATACCAAATGGGAAAAATCACAGTCGAACAAAAAGCAAAAGACATCGGCATAGACAAAATAAAGCGTCATATATTTTTGTGTGCTGATCCGACAAAACCGAAGTGCTGCAAGAGAGAAGACAGCATAGAGTCCTGGGATTATCTGAAATCCAGACTTAAAGAACTTAATCTTACCGGAAACGGCGGAATACACACGAGCAAAGCGAATTGTCTGAAGATATGTCAGGACGGACCGATTGCTGTTGTTTATCCTGAAGGGGTATGGTATCACTCATGCACACCAAAAGTTCTGGAGAAGATAATTCAGGAGCATTTGATTAACGGGCGGGTGGTTGAGGAAAATGTCATTCGGTATTAGGTATTAGGTAATAAGTATTAAGTATTAAGTATTAAGTATTAGGAAATTCAGATACAAGTTACGAGTTACGAGTTACTAGTTACGTATTTAAATACGTCTCTGCATTAAATTACCTAATACCTATTACCTAATACCTAATACCTAATACCTAATACCTAATACTCAATACTCAATACCCAATACTTACTTAAGCAAAGACAAAATATTCAATGCAGATGAAATTGAACTCTTATTTTTCAATAATTTCTTGCCCATTGAATCAGGACTCAGCAATCCGAACATTCCGGATAAACCTCCTGCAACATCTGCTATTGAACTTGCATCCTTGATCTTATCAAGTATCCCGTCTTTCTGTGTAGCCCAGTCGGGTAAGAAAGCAGACTCTTTCAATGCTCCGGCTAGTTCACCTGCTACTGATGCATATTGCAGATAATCGGTACC
>JAGQWH010000372.1 GCA_020437545.1 Ignavibacteriota bacterium | reverse complement strand
TTGTCGGTGCAGGTGTATATTACGGCGCTGCAATGACAGAAGCAGCATTATATAAGGATAAGGATATATGTATTCTCGGCGGTGCAAATTCTGCAGGTCAGGGAGCGTTATTTTTTTCACGATATGCCAAGACAGTTACGATGATAGTAAGGGCAGATTCACTTGGAAAAGCAATGTCAAGCTATCTTGTGGAAAGAATTGAAGCTGCTCCGAATATTAAAGTATTGACTAAAACAGAAATTAATTCTGTTATAGGTAATGAAAAAATTGAAAAAATTTCTCTTAAGAATATACCCGATGGTAAAATTTGGGAGCTGGATACCTCTGCTGTGTTTATTTTTATAGGAGCAGCTCCAAGAACAGAGATTCTTAAAGAAATTATTGAAACAGATGAGAAGGGATTTATTCTTACAGGGCTTGATCTGCTTAAAAAGAATAATGTTATAAAAGGATGGACACTTGACCGTGATCCGTTTCTTCTTGAAACAAATGTACCGGGGATATTTGCAGCAGGTGATATCAGATCAGGTTCCGGTAAACGAGTTGCCGCGGCAGTTGGTGAAGGTTCTGCTACTATCAGTATGGTTCATAAATATCTTGAGACTGTCTGATCATAATTGTTTTTTATTAAACGGCTCAGATATAAAACCTCATTGGTAAATTTTAGAAGTCAGAACATGTTATAATATAGTTAATATTTTGAATATTGAAATAAAATTTATAACTCTTTCCAAAGTGTGTTAAAAAACTATAGAATAGAATACAACTTTACTCGGATTTACCTTCTTTCTTTTGAACGATCAAAAGAAAGAAGCAAAGAAAAATCGCCCGCTGATGATAAATTGCCGGA
>JAGQWH010000371.1 GCA_020437545.1 Ignavibacteriota bacterium | reverse complement strand
ATTTAAAATCATATAAATAGAAAACATCATAATTGATTTTTCTGAGATCAATCATAATTTCATCTGATATGAGTATCTTTTAAACTTCGTATTTCGTTGAATATGTAACCTTTTTATCTTTTACAAATTCATCAAAAAGTCTTTGAGTAAGTTCCATTGTTCTTTCACTCTGATTATCCTCCAGTGAATCAAAATCCTCTTCATTTTCACACATGTACATTTCAGTAAAATTATTGCTTACCTTTTTGCTTTCAAATACAGAATAACTGATATTAGAAGTTTCTTTCTGACTTTCTTTGAGTTCGTTGATGGTTTTTATATATTCCTCTCTTTTTTCAGGAAATATGTTGTAATTTATTTCAAAAAGTATTTTAGGCATATTGTAGTTTAGTTTCTGTAAAATACAAATATATAGACACGATTATCTAAAAAAAAGATAAAGATTCATCTTTTTGTGATATATTATATTTTGATAAGTATCACGGATTAATTGAAATTATTAAATCTGAAAATATAATTCTTCGTTTGTATATTTATATAAATGGAACGCATGTTTAAATTAAATAGTTAATAATTTTTTAAAATTCCAAATAATCTATGAAATTTATTTTTGTAACAGCAGTATTTTTGATAATATCAGTTAATAGCTTTGCCCTGCCTCAGAATAAATCCGGAAACAGCGAAGTTTTAAATGCACTCGATGATATTTATAATCTAAGGTTCAATGAAGCCGAGAAAAAATTCAAAAAAATTCAAAGTTCAGATCCGAATGATCCTCAGGGATATTTTTATGAATCCCTGATCTATTTTTATAAAGCTCTTCCTTCCAGAGATGAGAAATTGTTCAACAA
>JAGQWH010000370.1 GCA_020437545.1 Ignavibacteriota bacterium | reverse complement strand
AAACTAAACCTGCTGGAAGTTACAACTATCAATTATCAACTGTCAATTATCAATTTCTGAATCTTTTTTAATAATCGTACTCTCGCCAGTCAGTACCTGAAGACTCATTGGTATCATGATCAGAAATGCCGGAAGGAATTTTGCAAGCTGACTGAGGATACTGTTGAAAAAGAAAAAGATGACATAAATTATCAGGCTCAGTAATGACAGTCTGAAGAATTTACTGCTCTTTTTAAAAGCCATTACAGACAGAATCAAAAACACCAATATTTCTTCCGTCCATAGCTGAAGAATAATAAATCTTGAGCTGAAGTTAGATTCAATTTCATGCCAGACAGGATAAGGGCTTTCTTTAAATCCGAAATAAAAACGCAATGAATAGAATGCCAGCAGGAATGATACCAGGCTTAAACCTATTATCATAATGCTCCTTTTCTTAAATAATTCTTTATTACTGAATAAAAAAATGACGTAAAAGGTAAGAATAAAAATAATCTGAGTTCTGTTAAATGTTGCGATCAGAATTAGAAACGGGAGATAATAATCCTTCCTGTCAAATATCAGATTAAGTCCCAGCGCATAAAAGAAAAGAGTATAGTAATCTCCGTCTTCCCAGTAACTCGTGATGCCGAGAGGTATTACAATAGCCAGTAAAAGAATTCCAAGCATACAGGTCTGATCGGTAAAGAATCTTTTAAGGAATATATAAAACTGATAGAAAATTCCGAAAAAACAAAAGAAGAGAATTATCTGATAGGAAAGAGTATGAACCTTTACAGGATTACTGATAAATGGAACTATGATCTGCTGCAGTGAATATCCAAGCAATGGCATTATTATTCTGTATTGATAAG
>JAGQWH010000036.1 GCA_020437545.1 Ignavibacteriota bacterium | reverse complement strand
GCATTTAACAAAATGAATCTGCATAGTCTGGAAGCAAATCTTGATCCCGAAAACACCGGCTCAGTTAAACTTCTGGAAAAGCTCGGTTTTGTCAAAGAAGGTCATACAAAGGATAGTTATTTTTTTGACGGAAAGTTTACAGATACGGGGATCTATTCTTTAATTAAGAATTAAGAATTAGGAAATAGGAATTAAGAGTTAGAATTAAAAAATAAAACATGGAATATAAGTTCAGGAAATTTCAATATAATAAAATCAGTGAAGATGAAAGTCTTGAAAAGGGAAAAGAGTTTTATGAAGTTATGAAAAAAAGGAGGAGCATAAGAAATTTTTCTCCTGAAAAATTTGATATTGGATTGATCGAACTCGCTATAAAGACAGCCGGTACGGCACCTTCCGGCGCAAATAAGCAGCCATGGAGATTTGTAATTGTAGAATCACCTGTAGTCAAAAAAGAAATCAGAATAGCGGCTGAAAAAGAAGAAAAGGAAAGTTATGAAAGAAGAATGCCTCAAAGCTGGCTGGATGATCTTGCGCCTCTCGGAACTGACTGGCATAAGGAATTTCTCGAAATAGCTCCTTACCTTATAGTTGTATTTAAAATTGATTTTGTTAAATCAGATAATGAATTGAAGAAACATTATTATGTAAATGAATCGGTTGGATTAGCTACGGGAATGCTACTGGCAGCATTGCAGAATATGGGACTTTCTACTTTAACTCACACACCTTCCCCGATGAATTTTCTTCAGAAAATATTAGACAGACCTTCAAATGAAAAGCCCTATCTTCTTATCCCGGTTGGATATCCGGCAGAAGATGCAGAAGTTCCGGACATAACCAAGAAGCAACTTCCTGAGATTATGCTGAAAATTTAAATATTCAATTCTTCTAAAGTGCTAATCCCAATGATTTCAATTTTATCACCTTTTTTTTTTTTACCATTTTCCGTGTCAGGAATAAAAGTATCTACTGAGAGGAAATAGAAATGTTCATATTCAGGAAGTAACGAATTTTCCGGCAGAGAATTTTTACGGTACTCTACAAACTCTTTTGTAAAATAAGGATAAGTGATTCCAGTATCAGGATCTCTTGTAGGTACAATACATCTTGCCCGGGGAGCGACTCCAAATAATCTTACATCACCAATCTTATATTCAACAGCATTTCCCGGTTTATCAAATAAGTGATCTTCCCATAATGGTTCAGCTCCGGATATTTCGATGTTTGCTCTGAATCTTCTTCTCATCTGTTCTATAGGAATTTCAGGAAAAAATTCTGAAAGGGAATCCAAAGTAGATGTACTTAAAACAGTAAGTCCGCTGTAAACCGGAATATCAAGAAAATCTCCATTCGGAGTTTGTTTAACAAAAACTTTATACCCGAAATAATCAGATAAATATTTATTTAAAAGAGGTTTTTCTTCGGTAAGATTAAATACATTAATTGTTTCAGATCCTTCAATTTTTAATTCAACCAGATAATTTTCAAGATCGAAAGATGCTCTGAGCTTAATGATCTCAGGAGTTCTCTTTCCGTTTACAAATTTTCCGTTCTCATCAAAAATTGCAAACTCTCTGTCATGGAGCAACGATCTTTCAGATATTGTAACTTCATTTAATTCTACCGGATCTAAAGATTTTACCGGGTAGATCCTGATTTTTGATACTGTTGAAGTCAATTTAAAGGATTTAATTCAGATATTTATCAACGGATCTTTTAAAATCCTCATATTTTGTTTTCCCGATATAAGACTTTTTCAATGAACCTTCTTTATCGAATATGAACGTTCCGGGAATACTTCCTTCCCATTCTTTATCCATATAATTGATCAGATCTTCATCGCTGCTGAAATTATTATAATAAGTTGTGAAATCAACATTCATTTTTTTAAGAAATTCTTTCGTTTGTTTCGGGAAATTTTTACCAAAGTCCAGAGAAACAAACACGATCCTGAAATCTTTATCTTTGTATTCATCATTCAGTTTTAGCAGATCAGGAAACTCTTCTACACAGGGTTTACACCAGGTAGCCCAGTAATTGAAAAGAATAACTTTACCTTTGCTGGCTTCTTTTAAACTGTCAAGCGTATTTTTGTCAGCGGGGATCAGATCCTGAGAATAAGAATTTACAAAACAGAATATTGTAAATAATAATATCAGTGTAGTTTTCATAAGCAGATTTTAAGTAATAATAAAAAGGCTGAAGAATATTCTTCAGCCTTTAAAAACATTTATTGGATTGATTTACTTTTTAATTGAACAGCCGAATGCTTTGGTTTCGCTGACAGCAATTGCATTTCCTGCCAGAAAATCATTAATAGCATTTTGGAGATCATTGGAAGTTACTTCAGATGCATTTTTGTTATCGTCGATTCTTCCGTGATACATAACAGTCATTGTACTGTTATCTATAAGGAAAACCTCAGGTGTTCTTGCTGCACCAAACTGAGTAGCTACAACACTTTTTTCATCTTTTAATACCGGAAAGTTGTAACCTTTTTCTTTTGCATGGTTCATAACATCATCGGTGGATTCAGTGTTGTTAGAATTTACAGCCCAGATTGTAATACCTTTATCACCGAATTCATTCTGAAGATTAATAAGTCTTTCGGTGTAAGGCTGTACAAACGGACATTCTGTGGAAACAAAAATAATGACAGTGGCTTTTGCACCGTTTTCAGCCATGGAATACTGATTGCCGTCATAATTGGCAATTACAAAGTCTGAGACCTGGTCTCCGGCATTATAACCTTCAGATCTGTCATTTGAATAAGCTGTTAAGGTAAGTGTGAATAATAAAGCAATTGTTAATAGAACTTTTGAAACCATTTTTATCTCCTTGTTTTAGTTTTAATGGTAAATAAAATATACCTTATAAAAATTCCCGATTTGAGTAAAAATTTTACAAATTATTACTATTTTTGCAAAATTTACATTTCAATTTATACAAACATAAATTAAATTGCAGTTAAATTTTTTAGACCTGAATTTTAACAAATCTTATTATTCATGCAATTAATCGACTGGGTAATTGTATTTCTCTACTTTCTGATCTCTCTTTCCATAGGACTTTATTATTCCAAACGCGCAGGCGGCTCTACGGAGAATTTTTTTCTTTCGGGAAGAAAACTAAGCTGGTGGCTTGCGGGAATTTCCATGGTCGCTACCACTTTTGCTGCTGATACTCCTCTTGCAGTTACTGAACTTGTCGGACAAAACGGTATAGCAGGGAACTGGCTCTGGTGGAATATGCTTATCGGCGGAATGCTAACGGTATTTTTCTTTTCAAGATTATGGAGAAGAGCAGAAATACTTACTGATGTCGAGTTCATTGAATTCAGATATTCGGGAAAGCCGGCAGCAGTATTAAGAGGATTTAAAGCTGTTTATATGGGAATTTTCATGAATACTATTATCATGGGCTGGGTAAATTTAGCAATGATAAAGATATTGCTTGGAATGTTTCCCGAATACGTAAATCCTGATAATGTTATTTACTGGGTAGGCGGTTGTATGCTGCTAACAGCAATATATTCAGCTCTTTCGGGTTTATGGGGAGTTGCTGTTACTGATGCTTTTCAATTTATACTTGCGATGGTAGGATGTATAATACTTGCAGTACTGGTTGTTAATTCTCCTGAAGTAGGCGGAATAGCAGGAATGCAGGAAAAGCTTCCTGACTGGGCAATGAAATTTACACCTGATATTACCACTGATATTACTCCGACATCTGCAGGCGGAATTCTCGCAATGACAGTTTCGACATTTCTTGCTTTTATCGCAATTCAATGGTGGGCATCATGGTATCCCGGAGCAGATCCGGGCGGCGGAGGATATATTGCCCAAAGAATGATGAGCGCTAAAGATGAAAAGAACTCTCTTTATGCAACATTGTTTTTTCAGGTAGCACATTACTGTCTGAGACCATGGCCCTGGATTATAGTTGGTCTGTGCGCTCTTATACTTTACCCTGATCTCTCACACGCCGACAAAGGTCTAGGATTTGTAAAAGCTATGAATGATTTCCTTCCGCCCGGATTAAAGGGACTATTGCTTGCAGCTTTCCTTGCGGCATATATGTCAACTATAGCAACTCATCTTAACTGGGGTACTTCTTATTTTATCAATGACTTTTACAGAAGATTTCTTGTAAAAGAGAAATCAGAAAAACATTATGTTTCAATTTCAAGATTAATGACAATCGTATTTATGTTTTTATCAGTGATAATTACTACTCAGATGACTACTATATCAGGAGTGTGGAGTTTTGTGATAGAGTGCGGAGCAGGACTTGGACTGGTGCTTATATTAAGATGGTTCTGGTGGAGAGTCAATGCTATCAGTGAGATAGTTGCAACTGTCACACCTTTTATAGTTTACGGAGTTTTATATTTCGGTGAATATGATATTAAATTTCCGGAAACACTTTATATAATTGTTCCGATCACAACAATAGCATGGATAATTACAGCTTATATTACAAAACCAACTACAGATGCTAAATTAGAGTCATTTTATACAAAAGTTCATCCGGGAGGAATTGGCTGGAAGAAGATCTCCGATAAAATGCCTCAGGTAAAATCAGACAGCGGATATTTTCTGTTATTCATTAACTGGTTTGCCGGCGTGGTTCTGGTTTATTCATTCCTGTTTGGAGTCGGAAAGATAATCTTCGGCGAAACACTGGTAGGACTTGTATTTTTACTTGTAGGAATAAGTTCGGCGTTTGTTATTAAAAGAAATTTTGATAAAGTCGGATGGGATACGATTGCTAAATAGGAATTATTATGTAAGTAAAATTCTTAAATTGAGTTTCTTCAAATAATTAAATCAAAATAATTTAAATATGTTAAAAGCAGGAGACAAAGCCCCGGCATTTTCGCTTATTAGTGATGAGGGCAAAAAGGTAAGTTTAAAAGATCTAAAAGGTAAAAAAGTAATACTTTATTTCTATCCAAAGGATGATACTTCAGGCTGTACAGCTGAAGCATGCAGTTTCAGAGATAATATTAAGGTAATTAATAAGAAAAATACCGTTGTGATAGGAGTCAGCAAAGACAACACGAAATCACATCAGAAGTTTAAAACTAAATATGACCTTCCGTTTACATTACTTTCTGATGAAAGTTTTGAAATGCTGAATGATTATGGGGTGTGGAAAGAAAAAAGCATGTACGGAAAAAAATACATGGGGATAGAGCGAACAACTTTTATTATTGATGAGAAAGGTAAAATACAGGAAGTATTTAATAAGGTTAAAGTTCCGGGACATGTAGAAGAGGTTATAAGTAAATTATAATTCAGCATTCATATATTTCACTTCACGAAAAATTTAAATATAAAAATAAAGTATGTCAGACAACATTGAAGTTACATTAGTCGAAACTGAATCGGATAAAAAGAAATTCATAGATTTTCCTTATGATTTTTATAAAAATAATGAATACTGGGTAGAGCCGCTGAGATTTGATGTAAAATCTTGACGAAAAGAAAAATCCTTTATATACTCATTCGAAATTAAAGATGTGGGTTGCAAGAAAGAACGGCAATATAGTTGGACGCATAGCAGGCATCATAAACGATAATCACAATAAATTCCATGAAGACAAAACCGGATTTTTCGGATTCTTTGAATGCATAAATGATCAGAAAGTCGCAAATAAGTTATTTGAAAAAGCAGTACAGTTTTCGAAAGAAAACGGAATGGACAATCTCCGTGGACCGGTTAATCCTTCGATCAACGACGAATGCGGACTGCTCATCGACAGTTTCGATAAACCGCCTGTCATGCTTATGCCATACAATCCGGAATACTATTCCGGATTACTTGAATCCTTCGGATTCAAAAAAGCCAAAGACCTTCACGCATTATGGATCAGCAAAGACGTTGTAAATAACGAACCAATGATGAAAAAACTCGACCGCATCAGTGATATGATCCTTAAAAAAGAAAATTTAACAGTCAGAAAAGTCAATATGAAAGACTTCACAAATGAAGTTCTGAGGATCATGGAAGTATTCAATGATGCATGGGAAAAAAACTGGGGATTCGTGCCTATGACAAAAGAAGAATTCATGTTTGTAGCGGCTAATCTGAAACTTGCAGTAGAGCCGGCTTATGTAGAGTTCGCAGAGATTGACGGAAAAACTGTAGGATTTTCACTTGCATTGCCGGATATAAATCAGGCGATAAAAGGACTTAACGGTAAATTATTTCCGTTCGGTGTTTTCAAGTTTTTATTGAATAAGAAAAAGATTGACCGGTTGAGAGTAATAATCATGGGAGTCAAGAAAGATTATCAGAAGAAGGGGATCGATGCAATATTTTACAGGAACATCATACGCGAAGCAAATAAGAGGGGAATCAAAGGCGCGGAGATCTCATGGGTGCTTGAGGATAATTATGCAATGAAACAGACAGCGGAAAAGCTGGGAGCGAAGGTTTATAAGACTTACAGGATGTATGATTTTGGTATTGAGTAAATGGTATTAGGTATTAAGTATTAGGTAATCCGCCACGGCCGAGTATTATGTAGTTATATTTTAAATATCTTATACAGTTTTTCCTTAAAATCCTTATTGTCATTTATTTTAATTTCATTTTTAACTCCATTCTCAGTTATAGTAAGTTTACTTTTTGAGAGGGTAATTCTTCCTTTTTCTGTTGCGATCGAACAGATCTTATTTCTAGTAAAATGTGAATCCGGTGAAGTCTGATGATAAAGATTCATTTCTTCAAATTCTTTCCACTGTCTTTCTTTCAGAGTGAATATATATTCACCTTTGAATTCATTTCCGTCTGAAGATCTCATTAGTTCAAAGTATTCTTCATTATATTTTTTTATAATGAAACATCCATTTGGGTCTTTTTGAACCGTATCAAGTTCAAATCTAATTGGTTCAATAAAATTATCTCCGAACCCTACGTCAACTAAAAATTCCTCTCCCTTTGAAAAAGTTACAATCAAAGCCAGATGGTCAAATTCTTTTCCCCATCCGCCTTTACCGTTACTTACTCTGGCAGAGATCATCTTAACTTTGAAACCTATAATTTTTAAGAGATAGTAAAACATTCCGTTTAATTCATAGCAATAACCGCCTCTGTTGGAATTCAATATTTTATTACTTAGAGAATCCTTATCCAATATAATTTTCTGATCTGAATGAATGGAAAGATTTTCGAAAGGAATATTGAGTAAATGATTTTTATGCAGTTCGGTGAGAGAGTTTATATCGGCTTTTACAGGTTTATCATATTTAATTCTTTTTAAATATTATTTAAAAAAAAATAATTTTATTAAGATTGAAATTTTATTAAAGATTTTGTAGTTTGTATAAACGTGCAAATCGTTCAAAACGATTAAAACGTCTAAAACGATTATTCCTGAAATTACAAAAAAAATGAAACAGACATTATCATCCAAAAAAGCAGCAGGTTATTTCAATGTGAACGAATCTACGATAAAAAGATGGGCAGACAACGGAGCTTTAAAATGTTACAGGACAGAGGGAGGACACAGGAAATTTCTTCTCGAAGATCTTAAACTGTATGCTAAAGAAAACAATTATGTAACATCAGATTTTATTTCTACAGGAACTAACGGGGAATATAAAAATGATGTGATAGGCAGAAATTATAAATCACTCATTAAAAAATTAAAGAAAAACATTCTCAGCGGAGATACAGAAAAAACATACGGATTGTTAAATACACTATATATTAATGATTTTACTCTTGAAGAAATATTTGATTATATTGTAAAAGAGACAATGATAATTATCGGTAGAGAATGGGCTGAAAATACTCTTAATATTGAAAATGAGCACATTGCCACGAATACTTTAATAACTTCGCTTCACCAGCTTGAGAGGGTCATTCACAAAAAGACAAATAACAAAAAGACAGCTCTCTGCGCAGGACTGGAAAATGATTTTCATGAAGCAGGCTTACTTTGTGTGAAGATAACACTTGAAGAAGAAGGATGGAATGTGATTTATCCGGGAATAAACCTCCCGTTTAAATCGATCTCAGAGCTTGTAAGTAAAAGTAAGACTGATCTTATCTGTATCTCTTCAACTTATATAAAGGATCAGAAAGATTACATTAAAAAATTGAATGAATTAAAAAAATTATGTAAAATAACCGGAAGTGTATTGATAGTCGGGGGTGAAAACGAACTCAGCAGCGACATCAATGAATTCACCTGTAAAAGTATTACAGAATTAAAAAGCATTATAAAAAATATAAAATGAATATTAACTCAAAGGACATAATAATAATCGGAAGCGGACTTGGTGGTTTATCCGCAGCTTTAAGACTTGCTTCGAAAGGTCAAAATGTAAAAATACTTGAAAAAAATTCCACTGCAGGCGGAAGACTGAATCAGTTCAAAGAAAAAGGATTCACTTTTGATCTTGGACCGTCTTTTATGAGTATGACATTTGAATTTGATGATCTTTTCAGAGAATGCGGAATCAAAAATCCTCTTAAACTTCATAGCCTTGATCCGTTGTATGATGTATATTTCAGGGACAGAAAGGAACCGTTCAGGATATGGAAAGATATGAAAAAGCTTGCTTTGGAATTCAAAGATATCGAACCGGATTTTGAAAGAAAAGCGGAAGCTTATTTGAAAAAAGCAGGTGAATTTTATCATGATACGGAAGACAAAGTGATCAGAAAAAATTTCAGCAATCTCTTTGATTATTTTGTTAAAATATCAGGTGTTCCGTTTAAGCATCTGCCATATCTGAAAAAGCAATTGTGGACACTGCTTGATGAAACATTTGATTCACATGAAGTGAAGGTTATTTTTTCTCTTGTAGCATTTTTTCTGGGATCCACGCCATTTAAAACTCCTTCTATCTATTCATTGCTGAATTATACTGAGATAAAGCATAACGGATACTGGGCTGTAGAAGGCGGTATGTACAGAATAGTGGAAACGATCATTGACGAACTGAATAAACTTGGGGTGGAGATCATCTATAATACTGAGATAATTGATATCGCAAACTTTAACGGCACATTAAATACAGTAAAAGATACTACTGGAAAAGAGTGGAAAGCAGATACTTTTATTGTTAATGCAGATGCTGCATCTTTCAGAGGTAAAGTTCTGAACAGAAATAAATATACTGAAAAGAAACTCGATAACATGGAATGGTCTTTAGCTCCGTTTACTGTTTATCTAGGATTAAATAAAAAAGTACCGGGTTTATATCATCACAATTATTTTCTGGGAAATGATTTTATTAAATATGCTGATAATATTTTTACATCTTCTGTCATTCCATCGAAGCCTTATTATTATGTGAATATGGCTTCATATTCAGATCAGTCATGTGCTCCGGAAGGATGTGAAAATCTGTTTATACTATGTCCGGTTCCTGACCGCAGATTCAAATCAAACTGGGATGATAAGGAAGCAGTCGCTCAGGATATAATCGGAGATCTTTCAAAGAGAATTAATTTTGATATCAATGAAAATATAGTCGTAAAAAAAATACTTACCCCTGTCGACTGGGAATCAATGTTCAATCTTTACAGAGGTTCAGGTCTCGGTCTTTCACACGGAATGAAACAGATAGGAGGATTCAGACCTTCCAATAAAGATGAGGTATTTCCGAATTTATTTTATGTAGGCGCATCTACTGTACCGGGAACAGGTCTCCCAATGGTGTTAATCAGTTCAAAATTAGTTACAGAAAGGATTACAAATGAACTTTAAATTTTATAATGACGTGTCGTTTAAGGTCAGTGACCTTATAACAAAAAGCTACAGCACATCTTTCAGTCTGGCTATTAATGTCTTTGATAAAGAACTAAGGGACAGCATTTCATCTATTTACGGTTATGTCAGATTAGCCGATGAGATCGTGGATTCTTTTCATGATTTTGAAAAGCAGAACCTTCTTAACGAATTGCGTGAGGAGACTTACAGTGCCATAAGGAACGGAATTTCCCTGAATCCTATCATACAGTCTTTTCAGACAACTGTCAATAAATATGATATTTCTATTGATTACATAAATAATTTTATTGACAGCATGGAAATGGATCTTTCTAATACTTATTATGACCGGGAAAATTACGACAAGTATATATACGGATCTGCTGAAGTTGTAGGTCTTATGTGTTTAAAAGTATTCTGTTATAAAGAGGATGAATTGTTTAACAGTCTGATACCCTCAGCAAAAGCGCTTGGATCCGCATTCCAAAAGGTAAATTTCCTGAGGGATATAAAGAGTGATCTTGATGAAAGAGGAAGGATATATCTGCCGGGAGCTTCGACTTCGATGGAAATCAATAACGAAAATAAACTTCTTCTTGAAGAAGAAATAGAAAAAGAATTCAAAGAAGCATTGTCCGGCATTAAGAGGTTACCCGGAAGTTCAAGGCTGGGAGTATATTCGGCTTACTTATATTATTACATGCTTTTTAAAAAAATCAGAAGCTTAAAAATAAATGACCTTTTTAAAAAGAGAGTCAGGATCTCAAATTTTACTAAGATTTCTTTACTTGCCAAATCTTTAATAGACACTAAAGTCATAAAAGCAATTTAATGTCTGTATACTTAGTAATTAATATTTTTATAGTTCTGATACCTTTGCTGTTAAGTTTTGAAAAGAATGTTCTGTTCTATAAAAAAATAAGAAATGTATTTATATCAATATTCATAGTCGGAATAATATTCCTGATATGGGATGTGATTGCTACCGGAAAAGGGGACTGGTCATTTAATCCTGAATACACAGGTAATATAAAAATCTTCGGATTACCACTTGAAGAAATATTATTCTTCATAACCGTTCCGTACAGTATTTTATTTATTTTTGAAAGTCTTACTTTTTATATTAAGCAAAAGACCTTTGAATTTAACAGAAAATATTTTCTGATAGCATTCCTGATACTTTTTTTTGCAGCTTTATTGAATACAGATAAAAATTATACATCTACAGTACTTTTTATTTGTTCGGTATTATTTTTATTATCGGCTTTTTACGATCTGAAAGTTTATACTTCAGGAATATCAATTCTTACAATTTTAATTTCCTTTATTCCGTTTTTTATAGTAAATTATATACTTACATCACTTCCGGTAGTAGAATATAATCATGATGCTATTATAGGATCAAGAATTTTAACTATTCCGGTAGAAGATTTTTTCTATTCCTTTGCGATGATATCCGGCTGGATAATTATTTATAACCTGTTAAAAGAAAGACAGGAAAGCAAATTTTGAAATAAATTGATAAAGGCAAAGCACAATACTGCGGCGGAATTTCTTTATAAGCCTTATGTAAAAAAGTTGCTGAGATCCGGTTTCAGCAGATTTATTCTGACCAATAATATGCCTGATATTTCAGGGGAAAAGGGAATAATAGTTACTCCGAATCATTTCTCCTGGTGGGATGGATTTTTTATAGAGTATTTAATGCGAAAATTCACTGACAGGAAGCTTTATATAATGATGCTTGAAGATCAGCTTAAGAAATATCCGTTCTTTAAATATCTCGGAGCGTTCTCAATAAAGCCGGGTTCTGTTAGATCAGTTGCTGAAAGTCTAATCTACGCTAAAGATATTGCACAGTCAGAATCAGCTTATCTTGTATTTTATCCTCAGGGAGAAATTCAGAATTATGAGGTCGAACACGTAAAACTGAAAAAAGGTCTTGGCGCTGTTTCGTTAAACAAAGATACAGGCGTATTGATCGTTGCATTTAAGATTGTCTATGGAAATGAAAAAAAACCGGATGTTTACTGCAGATTCCATGATAGAGTATTGTATATGAAAACTGAAGACGATGTAAAAGTTTATGAAAAATTATTTCTGAAGAATATTGTTATGCTGAATACGGACGTCATCACCGGAAAAGGAACAGACCTGCTTGCATAAATTTTTATTATAAAACAAAATTAGAAATTGGAAAACACTCCGGCGCGCAATAATTATTTCCTGATATTGTATGTTTTCTTTTTAGTAGGCATTGCAGGACATTTCACGGACACTTATTACGATCTGATGTTAACACTTACTCCTTATATACTTTTATTAATGGGAATATTTGTGTTGCTTTTTTCAGGTGTATTAAGATCAGTTAATTTTATAAAATGGTTTGTAGTTACTTATATAGTAACTGTGATCCTGGAAATCACCGGAGTTAAAACCGGTATAATATTCGGTGATTATATTTACGGAGATGTTTTAGGATTTAAGCTTTTCGGTGTACCTTTGATCATCGGATTCAACTGGTTGTTCGTTATTGCCGGAGCTTTTTCAGTAAGCAGTAAAATCAGTGATAATAAGATGTTAATTCTTTTTCTTTCAGCGATCTTTTCGGTTGTGTTTGATTATTTACTCGAGCCGGTTGCAATGAAATTAGGATACTGGGAATGGAAAGACAGCGTTATTCCGTTTCAGAATTATGCTGCTTGGTTTATCATAGCATTAACAGCATCGACAGGTCTAATGTATTCCAAAAGTAAAGGTGTATCGGAATATAATTTTGTAAAAGGTTCAAATTTGTTTATGCATTATTTCTTCGCACAGATAATATTTTTTTTAGCTTTAAATTTCAGATAAAATGGGAATAGTTATATCAATAATAATAATGACCACATGGGGAGCTCATATGTTTTTCTGCCTGAAATACGTTCCGGTTGCTTTCACTGATCCTGTTTTTTATCTGCACATCCTGTTACAGGCATATTTATATACCGGACTTTTTATTACATCTCATGATGCGATGCACAGAAGTGTAGCTGCAAATAAAAGGATTAATGATCTGACAGGAAAGATAAGCGCATTCCTTTTTGCCGGGCTTTCATATAAAAAACTCCTGCAAAATCACAGGGATCATCACACTTATCCCGGTACAGAAAAAGATCCGGATTATTATACAGGATCTCGTAATTTCTTTGTCTGGTGGTTTGTGTTTATGAAAAGATACATAACTGTTTTACAGTTAATAATAATGGCAGTAATATTCAATTTACTTAAAATTTATTTCCCGGAATCATCGATATGGATGTTCCTTGTAATACCTGCTTTTCTCAGTACTTTACAGTTGTTCTATTTCGGTACATATCTTCCTCACAGGCAGCCGCATACACATGATATGCAGCCTCACAATGCGCGAACTCAGAAACGCAATCATTTCTTTGCAATGATATCCTGCTACTTTTTCGGATACCATTCCGAGCATCACAGCAGTCCGAAAACTCCATGGTGGAAGATGTACACACTAAAGTAATTCAAAAACAACATTCTTATTACTTCCTGAGAATTAAATAATTTATCCTCAAAGCCAAATATTATGTATTACCTATTAACTACTAACTACTAACTATTAACTACTAACTGATTATTCGAATATGTAATTTATTCAAATTAAAGTTAGCGTTATGAAAAAATTATATTATTTAATCACACTTCTTCTTACCTTATTAATTTTCAGTAATCATTCCACTGCACAACAGCAGGCATTCAAACTAGGTATCATTAATCTTCAGTACCGCGATACTCTGGGCGGAACGAATAATGTACTTCATTTCGATATTGTCATGCAACATATCAATGAGGAAATATCCGGACCTTTTGAATATATCACTGCTCAGTATTTTATGAATTTCAATTCAGCGATCGCAAATGGAGGCGATCTGAATTACAGACGAATAGGTTCTGATCTGCCGGTAAACTTCCGGCCAGTGAATCCATCTATTACAGGAAACATACTGAGAATGGCAGGAAATTTTCCTGCTACACCGGGACCCTTGATCAGTACATCTTATCCTGGAACATTAATTTCAAGAATGCGACTGACTACTACGGCAAATTCATTTGCAAATGTACCGCTTTCCTTAAACTGGCGAGCACCTGAGGATCCGCAGCCTCATACATTGGTAGCAGCTGCAAACGGATTGTTTGCAGTTGATATATCGAATAACGGTTATTATTATGTAGACAGCCTGAATAACATGAATATAGTAAATCTGCTAATACCCGGATACAATTCGGCAGTTTATAATTCAACAGTAATTTTTAAATGGAATAAAGTTAATCATGCTTCTGCTTATACATTACAGGTAGCAACTGATTCTGCAATGCACAGCTTAATATATAATGAACCGGCAGGGCAGGATACTTCAGGTACTGTTTCAGAACTTCTTCTTGGAAGCAGATTTTACTGGCGGCTTAAAATTCTTGACTCTTCGGGTACAGATTATTATTCTTATAAAAGCAGATTCTATACTAAAGCGGTTTTGAAATCACCTTTGGATAAATCCATCAACCAGCCTCAGTCTGTAAACTTTGAATGGAGTAAAGTAAGTGACAGTGTATCAAATTATATAATTCAGATCTCAGAAGATTCTCTTTTTAATTCGTTGAGCTTTTCGGATACAGTAGCAACAGACACTTCAAAATTGATCAGAGGACTTAAATTCAACAGCAGATATTTCTGGAGGATCAAGGCAATGTATCCAAGCGGGGGATATGAACTTACATCAGCCTGGAGTCTTAAAACTCTGAATGAATCCATTCATCCGACATGGCCAGCATATAATTATGATTTTTTCACGACAAGTATAGAATTTAAATGGGATACACCTTCTATAATTAATTACTCGAAATATTATCTTAAGATAGCAAAAGATACTCTTCTGAATAATGTTTTCTTTTATGATTCAGTTGAAAATGCAAACAGTCTGTTTGTTTACAAACTGGATTATAATCAGCGCTATTACTGGACAGTTGCAGTCAAAGATTCATTTAATAATTTTGTCACTTCTGATATCTGGACATTCAGGATCACGGATCTTGTTATGACTTTATACAGTCCGGGCAATAATTTTAATGATCGCAATATCTTTCTTGATCTTATCTGGAGAAAGCCGGTTATTAATGCTCTAAGGTATAAGTTGATTTTTTCCAGGGATCTATTACAAAACGATATAATATTTAGTGATTCTACGCTGACTGATACTATTAAGAGTATCGGACCGCTGGAATTTGAAACGAGATATTATTGGAGCGTAACAGCGTATGATACTATTGGTAATGAAAAAAAATCGGATGTATGGAATTTTGGAACCGGTACTTTTCTTTACAGTCCATTACATAATTCATATGTATCTTCTTATGATGGCAGGTTTGTATGGTATAAACTTCCAACTGCAGTATCTTACAGACTGCAGGTTGCAGGTAATATAAATTTTACAGATATGATAATAGATGAGGAAGGCATTCAGGATTCATTAAAGGTCACAAGTTTACCGCCTCGAATTGAATATTACTGGAGAGTCATGGCAAAAAACGATACGGGATATTTCAGGACATCTTATACCTGGAAATTAGGAAGAATTGATTTTCCGGTGCCTGTGGAAATTTCGAGCTTTAATTCTTTTGTAAATAAAAACAACATTACTTTAAACTGGACTACAGTATCTGAAAATAATAACGCAGGGTTTGAAATAGAACGGGCATTTTCAAACTCAGGCAGCAATCCTTCTTTGGATAACTGGAGTAAAGTAGGGTATGTCTCAGGAAGCGGAACAACTACTATATCAAAAAACTATGAATTTACTGACAGGAATGTCAATTCAGGTAAATATAGATACAGATTAAAACAGACAGACTTCAACGGGAATTATGTGTATTTCGAATTAGATAATGAAGTGAATGTTGGAGTACCGGATAAATTCGAATTGTCACAAAATTATCCTAATCCGTTTAACCCTTCAAGCAATTTGGAATTTGAAATCCCGGAACGGGAGTTTGTTACTTTGAAAGTATATGACTTGTCGGGAAAGGAACTCATGACTCTTGTAAAAGAACAGAAAGATCCGGGTTATTATACTATAAGCTTCAATGGAACCGGTCTGCCAAGCGGAATATATTTCTATAATTTAAAAGCCGGAAACTTTAATGCAACGAAGAAGATGACTTTGGTTAAATAGTTGATTGGTTAATTGGTTAATTATGTTAATTGGTTAATTGGTTAATTGGTTAATTGGTTAATTGGTTAATTGGTTAATTATGTTAATTGGTTAATTATGTTAATTATGTTAATTTTCTTATTAATCTAAAACATTGATTGATAAGATTATATTTGATCTTTTTTTATTTAAATTCTAATCAATCTTCAATGCTCAATTTTAAATGTTCAATGTTCAATGCTCAATACTCAATACTCAATACTCAATACTTAATACTTAATACTTAATACCAAAATGAAACGCATCTGCCTCTGGTCATCACCCCGAAATATCTCAACTGCTCTTATGTATTCATTTGCGCAACGCAGTGATACAAAGGTTATAGATGAACCATTTTACGCACATTATTTATCAAAGACAAATGCTGATCATCCCGGAAAAGAGGAAATACTTGCAGACATGGAAAATGACGGAGAGAAAGTTATTGAGAATGTTATACTCGGAGATTATAATGAGGATGTTATTTTTATGAAACAGATGACTCACCATCTTATTCAAATTAATGAATCTTTTCTTGATAAAGTTACAAATGTATTTCTGATACGGGATCCCAAACAACTTATAAGTTCTCTGGCTCAGGTAATTCCCGTCGTCAATATGCACGCAACCGGAATCAAAAGACAGCATGAACTTTTTCACCGGCTTTCTGATGATAATAACAGACCGGTAGTTATTGACTCCGGAGAGATACTGAAGAATCCTGAATCAGCTCTTACACAACTTTGTTATTCATTAGATATTCCATTCGAAAAAAGCATGCTTAAATGGGAACCCGGCCCTATAAAAGAAGACGGCATCTGGGCAAAGCACTGGTATGAGAATGTTCACAGGTCTTCCGGTTTTGAAAAACAGCATACAAGTTCGAGAGATCTTCCGGAAGAACTCACTGAATTATACAAAGAAAGTTTACCGTTATATAAAGATCTTTTCAATCATTCTATTAAAGTCTGATAAATTATTCGTAATTAATTAATTCCATAGACAAAACTTTTAACTTTCTACTATCAACTATCAACTATCAATTTTCAGCTATCAATTTTCAACTTTTAACTTTCAACTTTTAACTTTCTACTTTTAACTTTCAACTTTTAACTTTTAACTTTTTACTATACACTATATAAAGTATTTTGTACTTTATAAAGTACTTCCTTTATTCAATTAATAAATAATTTTTTATAAATGCATCACGTCCAATTTCTTCAGGATCTCGCTGTTGTGATGATAGTAGCCGCGCTGGCTACTATTTTATTCAGACAATTCAGGCAACCTGTAGTTTTGGGATATATTCTTGCCGGATTAATAATCGGACCATACACGCCGCCGTTTGCGCTTATATCAGATGAAAAAACCATAAATACACTTGCAGAACTTGGTGTAATATTTCTCATGTTTTCTTTGGGTCTGGAATTTAGCTTAAGAAAGCTGAAAGAAGTTGGAGGTACTGCGATAGTCGCCGCTGTATTTGAGATTACATTTATGATATGGGCAGGATATGAACTCGGACGGTTATTCGGATGGAGTCAAATGGATTGTATTTTTCTCGGAGCCATTATCTCAATATCATCAACTACAATTATAATAAAAGCTCTGGAAAGCCTTGGAAAGACTAAGGAAAAATTTGCACAGATGGTTTTTGGAATACTTATCATAGAAGACATTCTTGCTATTCTGATCATTGCGCTTTTATCAGGATTTGCAACTACGGGTGAAATTGTATTGAAGGATATCTGGTCAATCATTCTTAACTTATCAGTATTCATGGGAGTGCTTTTGATCGGCGGGTTGATCATAGTTCCAAGACTTTTGAATTATGTTGCAAAATTCAAAAGCAATGAAACGCTGCTTATAACTGTTATCGGTTTGTGTTTTGGAGTTTCCCTGGTTACCGTAATGCTCGGATACAGTGTAGCGCTCGGAGCGTTCCTTATAGGTGCAATAGTTGCAGAAGCCCGTCAGATATCAAAAATAGAAAATCTGATGAATCCGGTTAAAGATCTGTTCAGCGCAGTTTTTTTTGTATCTATAGGATTGCTGATCAATCCAGATGTGATAATGCAGCATATTATTCCTGTAATTGTAATAGCATTGGTTGTAATAATCGGACAGGTGACTTCGTGTTCTCTCGGATGTTTTCTTGCCGGAAATGATACAAAAACATCGGTTAAAGTCGGGATGGGACTTGGACAGATCGGTGAATTTTCTTTTATAATTGCAGCTCTAGGTTTATCTCTGAATGTAACAAGTGATTTCATTTATCCTATTGCGGTAGCAGTTTCTGCTATTACAACTCTGACAACACCCTATCAGATCAGAAGCTCTGATAAAGTATCAGATCTGCTGGAGAGGATATCTCCTAAAGCATTGCTCAGAACAATGGAAGCTTATAGCTTATGGATAAACGGATATACTAATTCAGGGCATAATAAGATTGGCAGAAAGATCCTGAAAAGGATCACTTTTCAGATCACAGTTAATCTTTTAATTGTTACAGGTATTTTTATTACATTCGTATTTTTGGAAAAAAATATCAGCTCAATTATAGAAGAATATCTTGGAGGGAATGATTATTCAAAAGCCGTAATATGGGTTGTTGCAATTATTTTTAGTTTCCCGTCATTATTTGCAATATGGAAAAAGACTCAGGCAGCAGGCATGGTGATAGCTGAGTTAAGCACATCATCATTAAGCGAACCGAGAAAAAGTCTTCTGAGAGGAGTGATATCAAAAACAATTTTTGCAATTGGAACCGTAGTATTGATAGTTACTATAGTTATCATAAGTTCAACATTATTACCTACTTCCAATGTACTTATATTAGCTCTATTTCTTATTTCAATAGCCGCAATATTTTTATACAGCAGCTCTGTCAAGTTCTATGCAAAAGCGCAAAGCGCATTACAGGAAACTTTTCTAATGCCTGCAGATGCAGATGAAAATGCAAAACATGCATTGCTGCAGCACCCCGTTTTAAAAGATATTAAACTTGAATCAATTATCCTCGAACCTTATTCAATTGGTGTGAATAAATTAATTGCCGAACTTGAGCTTAGATCTGAAACGGGTGCAACTATTATCGGAATCGAAAGAAAAGGGGAGAGTATAGTAAATCCGAAATCCGATTTCGAATTGGCTGAAAAAGATGTTATACTATTACTTGGAAATGATGAACAAATTTCAGCAGCAAAGGTATTTCTGAATTCCAATAATGTATCAGGGTAAATACTGATTTTAAAAATAAAAAATAATTACACAATGCTTCAAAAATTTGACGAAAGAAACAAAGACATAAAAGTATTCATCGGTGGCAAGCTTTTTCCGAGATCGGAAGCCAAAATATCTGTATTTGACAGTTCAGTTCAGGGAGGCGATGCGGTCTGGGAAGGATTAAGGATATATGACGGGAGAATATTCTCTTTTGAAGAACATGTAAAACGTCTTCAGGAATCAGCAAAGACACTTATGTTTGCTGATATTCCGGGCAGGGTATATATTAGAGAAGCAATTGTACAGACTCTTAAGGCAAATGAAATGACTACGGATTCTCACATCAGATTGACACTCACAAGGGGAGAGAAGATAACTTCCGGAATGGATCCGAGACTGAATCAGAGTGGTTCTTGTCTGATAGTTCTGGCAGAATGGAAGAAACCCGTTTATGATAACAATTCTGGAATAAAATTGGTCACATCTCAGATCAGAAGAAACTCACCATTGAATCTGGATTCAAAGATACATCATAATAATCTTCTTAATAATATTCTGGCAAAAATTGAAGCAAATTATTCAAATGCTGATGATGCTCTTATGCTGGACAATTACGGATTTGTAGCTGAGACAAATGCTACCAATATTTTTATGGTAAAAAATAATATACTCTATACACCTTTTGCTGATGCCTGTCTCCCGGGAATAACAAGACAGCATGTTATTAACATCGCCGGTGATCTGAAGATAGCTTTTAAAGAAAAGAATCTCAGCATATCTGAATTTTATAATGCTGATGAAGTTTTCACAACAGGTACTATGGGAGAACTGACTCCAGTTATTGAAATAGACGGAAGGAAAATTGAAAACAAAAACAATTCCGGATTTCTTAATACAATCAGAAATAAATTCATTCAAATGACACAGTCAGAAGGAGAGAAGTTTATATAAAGTAAAATTGCGTTATTGTAATTTTCAGTTTACTATTTATGCTATATGGCTTTTTTATATACCTTATGATGTATTCATCGTTAATTCCTTTCCAAAGTGTTAATTTAATCGCATAGGGTTAAATTTCCCGCCGCTTGCCGCGAAGGAATAAATAATAGTTAATCATGATACTTCCATTTATTTTCATACCGTTTTATAAAATTTTTGATTGGAAATAAACCATACTCTGGTATACTTTCTTTCTTTTGAATTGATAAATTAATTTCTTGAATGCAGCGCTACTCTGTTGCCTTCAGAATCCTCAAACATTGCGATATATCCGACATCCGGCGAAACCTGTACTTTAGGCTGAGAAATCTTTCCTCCTGCAGACTCTACTTTACCTAAAACATTCTGCAGATCATCACCGCCGTTAAGATAAAGTATCGGTCCGTTTTCTGAAGTAACAGGATCTTTGCTGATATAGATGTGACCTCCGACTCCTCCCTGATCACAGGGAAAAAAAGCAAGATCATCTTCTCCCATTTTTGTTACATTGAGTTCGAATCCGAATATTTCATTGTAAAATTTTACGGCTCTCTTAAAATCCGTGGATGGTATTGCAAACCAGTTAATTGCGTTTTTCATTTTTCACTTAAAAGTTTGATTAATAAAAAATATTTTAAACCTTAAAATTTAAAGAGCATTACTTAAGTCTGTAAAAAAATACTAAAGTTATAACAGGTTTGTTTCTCGAAAATTGCTAAAAATATTTTAAATGAAAACACTATTAATAAACGGTAAGATAAGAATTTCAAAAGATAATTTTAATTATGCTGTGGGATTTGATTCGGATACCGGTAAAATTACTTTTACCGGAAATAAAGACGAAGCGGAAAAAGTCAAAACCGATTTTGATGAAGTCAGAGATCTCGGAATGAAACTTGTTCTGCCTGCGTTTATAGAAGGGCACTGTCATTACATTCAGGGTTCATTTAAGAATTCACAGCTTAATCTGAGAGATGCCGGGACAAAAGATGATTTCATAAACGGCATCAGGGAATTTAAAAAGAAGAACGGAGATAAATGGATATACGGAGGATTTTTTTCCGAAACTAATTTTACCGAGGATATAAAATTAGACAGATATTTTCTTGATGAAATATTACCGGATACTCCGATGATCATTTCCAGATTCGATACACATTCCGGTATTGCTAATTCAAAAGCGCTGGAGTTATCAGGACTGCTAAATTCTGGAAACCAATCTGATTATACAAAAGAAGAAATCATAAGAGACGAAAACGGTGAACCCACAGGTGAAGTAAAAGAGAGGGCAGGGGACTTTATACTTGACAGTATTCCGAATGCTACTTTGAGCGAAAGAACTGATGTTGCAATTGAGCAGATGAAAAAATTTCATGCGCTGGGGATCACTGCTATATCGGATATTACTTTATTTGAGGATCTAGAGATCTATAAAGAAATGATAAAAAGGAATAAACTCCAGTTGAGAGTTGATGCAAGACTTCCTTTTCATGAACTGGATAATATTAAAAAATATCAGAATGAATTCAGTGAACTTTCACATCTGATACAATTTCAGTCACTTAAAGCATTTTATGACGGCTCGCTTTCAAGCCGGACAGCTCTTATGCATGATAATTATAAAAACACTGATCACAACGGCATTAAAACGGAATTTGTAAACAGTGGTGAGTTTGAAGAGTTTGCTTACAGAATTGAAGAAGCCGGAATCCAGATGTCCGTTCATGCGATTGGAGACAAAGCCGTAACCGAACTGCTTGATCTGAATATTGAACTCAATAAAAAATACGGTCATAGAGACAGAAGATTCCGCATCGAACATGCCCAGCATATTCAGGAAAAAGATTTCCGCAGATTTAAAGATCTTAATGTGATCGCATCAGTACAACCTACTCATTTATTCAGTGATGCAATGACTGCAAAGGAGATTCTTTCTGACCCTTCTCTCGAACATAATTACAAAAAATTATTCGACATTGGAGCTGAGATATGTTTCGGAACGGATTTTCCTATTGTAGGAGAAAGCCCGTTTGAGACTATCTATTATGCAATGACAAGAAAAGCTCCGGGATTTGAAAATGGATTCTATCCGGAAAATAATATTTCATTAGATGACTGTATAGATGCTTATACGATCAATAATGCTTATGCGACATTCAATGATAATGAAACAGGAAGTCTGTCATTGGGAAAAGCCGCTGATATTGTTGTATTGGAAGAAGACTTGTTTGACATGACAGGAGAGGAATTAAGAGATACGAAAGTCTATCAGACTTATTTTGGTGGAGAAAAAGTGTTTGGAATATAGTATTAAGTATTAAGTATTAAGTATTAAGTATTAAGAATTAAGAATTAAGAATTAATACTTATTGTTTTGTTTATTTTTGAAAAGTTATCAACTACTAACTACTAACTACTAACTACTAACTACTAACTACTAACTTCTAACTAATTCTGCAAAGAACTCACTTCCCCCGCTTTCTTAAACGCACTCATAAGATCAACAACCCCTCCTGATTTAGACATATTTGTAAATAATTTTTTCGGACCGTCTTTTACTTTTACCATCAGATCAGGATATTGTCTTGCAGAAGAAACTATAATGTCTTTTAACTGAGCTGCTGTGAGATCAGGAAAATAAGCTTTTATTACTGCTGCTACTCCTGCAACTTCGGGAGATGCCATGCTTGTACCGTCTATCATTTTATATTTTCCTCCCGGGATGGTGGAATTGATCTGAACTCCCGGTGCAAAAATATCTACTACTGTATTTGAATAATTACTGAAAGGCGCTGCAAGATCATACCGCAGATTCTTGTTTTCAGGATCCATTTTACTTGACCATTTTTTCATCCATGAATTTGCACCTACGACTAACATATTGTCAAAATATTTCTTCTGTCCGTTTTCCATATAATATTTTCTCGGATAATTGACGATGTCTGTAATGTTATCACCTTCGTTCCCGGCTGACAGTACTATCAGAACATTTTTCTCCGCAGCATATTTTATGGCATCAACAACGTATTCTGAATCCGGCGAAAAATATTTTCCGGCAGACATATTTATAATGTTAGCGCCATTGTCTGCAGCATACCGGATAGCATTTGCAATATCTTTATCTCTTTCGTCGCCTTCATTCGGAACGCCTCTGAGAAGCATGAGCTTTGCAAATGGTGCCTGACCTGTTTTTACCGAAGCTATTATGCCTGAGACATGAGTGCCGTGTTCTTCGTTTTTTTCAGTTACATCATTGTTTCCATAGTTAGTTTCGGACAGATTATCCGGATCATCTCCAACGAGTATGTATGTGTCAGTAGTATCAAAAAGACATTTTACTTTAATATCATAGTCACGTTTTAGCTGAACTAGATCATCTTTATCTGCTCCGAATAAAAGATAGACACCGAGAATAATCGAAGCGGCGTCGCTGAGTTTTCCTTCGGGAAGACTCATTGAGATCTCCTGAAGTTTGCGGGGATCGGTAGTAATATTTTTCTGTTTCAGAACAGCTTCGGCTTCAATGACGTCAGCTAAGGTCTGATCAATACCGTCTTTGGTTGCGATGGTCTCATCTTTTTTGGAATAATATTCATCTTCAACTTTTATGAAATACGGATCGGTCTTTGGAGTATTTGCTTTTTTCAGTTTCTTATATTCTCTTGCAACTTCAAGTGAAATATAATTTGCATTTCCGAGAAAATTCCATCCGTGAAAGTCATCTACGTAACCGTTGTTGTCATCATCTACGCCTTCAGTTCCATTCATCTCGATTTCGTTTACCCATATATTATCCTTCAGATCAGGATGCTCAATATCAAAACCCGAATCTATAACAGCTACTATGACTTCTTTTCTTTCGGGTGGATTGGCAAGTGTTCTCAGATATTCATAAAAACTGTTTGTACTGGTGCCTTCGTAACCGTCTTTAACTGGATCCATCGTAGCCCAGTTAGGTAAGTCTCCGGAGCCGGATTTATTTTTAAGTGCATTTAATATTAAAGAGTAGGTTTGTTTATCTGAATGGAAATCGGGTTTGAAGTTAATAAAGCCCGAAGTGACAACTAAAATCAGTAAAAGTGATAAAATACCTGCGATTCTGTTATTTAATTTCATATAACTACAAAGTTAATTTTTTTATATTGAAGGATAAATTAGATATTATGTTTTTCAGAATTAAGTCTTAAAATTGACCTTTGGTCATAGATAAGTTTGAATTAACTTATATACAATATCTTTCTTAAAAAGTTCAGAATTTTTTAATTTTAATTTCATTTTTTTTAATTACCGGATAAATTAATTATCTGGTTTAATTACATTAACAAAAATTATGTCAAATCCTCAGGATATCTATTCAGATTATAAAGAAAAAGTGGATGCTTTGATAACTTCATCAGTTAGCAAAAACATTCCCGCTACTCTCTATGAACCATTAAAATATATCCTCAGCAACGGTGGTAAAAGGATCCGTCCGATGATGATCATATTCGCATGTGAGATCTGCGGCGGTAAAATGGAAGATGCTCTGAATGCGGGTGTTGCCATAGAAATGCTGCACAACTTTACGCTTGTGCATGATGACATAATGGACAACGCCGACACACGAAGAGGACTCGAGACCATTCATAAGAAATGGAATGACAATGTAGCCATACTCACAGGCGATCATCTTATCGGTCTTGCATATTCATATTTAATTAAGACTGATTCAAAAAATCTTAAAGGAATAGTAGATACTTTCACGGAAGGAATAATTGAAGTCTGTGAAGGTCAGAGTTTTGATAAAGAGTTCGAGGAGAAATTTGCAGTCACTATAGATGAGTATTTGATGATGATAAGCAAGAAGACCGCGAAGATGCTTGAGACTTCGGCAATTATAGGAGCGCTTCTTGGAAACGGAACTCCGGAGCAGGTTGAAAACATCAGAAACTATGCATCCAATATCGGACTGGCATTTCAGATACAGGATGATCTGCTTGATATAACTGCTGATGAAACAGAGTTCGGAAAGAAGATCGGCGGCGATCTCGTCGAAGGAAAGAAGACCTATCTGCTTTTGAAAGCTATGGAACTGGTGGAAGATGAAAAAGATAAACTGAAGATCATGGAAGTGGTCAATAAAGAATTGATCAAACACGATTTGGAAGAAAGGATACTGACTATTAAAAGGATCTATGAGGATTACGGTATCATAGAATCAGCGCAGGAACGGATAAAACATTACACCGAACTTGCAGATAAATATTTAAATACATTCCCGGATAATGAATATAAGGAAAGACTGAAGTGGTTTTCGGGAATGCTGATGGGGAGGTCTTTTTAGTATTGGGTAGTGGGTATTGAGTATTAGGTATTAGGTATTAAGTATTAAGTATTAAGTATGTATTAAGTATTAAGACATGAAAGCTTCTGATATAACATATGATGAGCCAATACTCAATGTTAAAGGAGTAATAAGGTTTTTCATAATTAGTTTTATAGTATTAAATATTATTAATCTTAAATATTGCTTTAGTTTTTTTGTTAATTCTGTTACAATATTGCTGTTGTTTTTTCTAATTTTTGGAATAGTATTTTCTGTATTTGCAATATTTGAAGTTTATATAAAAGGAAAACTAAGAATAAGCAGTTATATAGGTGTATTATCTGTAGTTTGTCTTTTAACAGTTTTTAGCGGTATGGTTTTAGCCGGTTTTCAGGCTGATTTATCAAAACACAAAGCAGAAGTAATTATAGAATCATTATATAAATATAAAGCTACTCATAATGAGTATCCGGA
>JAGQWH010000369.1 GCA_020437545.1 Ignavibacteriota bacterium | reverse complement strand
AGTAAACCTGCGGGTAGTTATGAAATTGTATTTGATGGGAGTGATTTTCCGAGCGGGATATATTTTTATTTTCTAAGAGTTGATGGAAATTTAATAGACACAAAACGAATGACGCTTTTAAAATAACATTATTATGAAAAATAATAACAATATCTCTGTGAAATCATCAAGAACAGGAAAGGAAAATTTTTATTCTACTTATTGCAATGCTATGAATAAAGCAAAATCAGGAGATACTGTAATTGTATATGCTGATCCCTGTGGACAGATAATAATAAAAAATGATATCAGGTTAATATTTAATAATGGGGTTATAGTCAAACGAGCAGAAAAAGACATACCGCTTATATTATTTGAAGGTGCATCTAACCTCAGTATTGAAGGTTTGGAAATGATTGTGTATTAATAATTAAAAATTTTAAAATCAAAAATTTACTATTATGGCTACTCAGGTTTCAGTAAAAGCAAAAGTAACGGGAGCGTTTACTTATTATTCCACTTATGCAGCGGCAAGAAGCGCAGCAAGCTCAGGCGATGTAATAACGATTTGGGCGGATTTAAATGAGCAGATAATTTTGAAAGACGGGGTTGATATAAATATAATTTCCGGCAGAATATTGGATATGACAAGTGCTATGCCGACAATTATCGATAACGGGGTTAAGTGTATTTGTAATATATTCGGAGAAGGGATCATTAAAAATTCATATTCGGGAACTACAAAATACGAGTGTGTCAAATTAACGAATTCCCAATCGCAAGTATATATGGAGTGTGATTATCTGGAAGCTCAGGGAAATACTACTACTCAAACCAGAAGTGTTCCAACAATACTCATAAGTAACGCTTCAAAATTCAACTTGATATGTAATAACATTTA
>JAGQWH010000368.1 GCA_020437545.1 Ignavibacteriota bacterium | reverse complement strand
AATATTCTTATTAAGACTTAATATAAATAACAAAAATGTGTATATTAGCAGCTTTAAAAATTAAATCTAAACAATGAAGAAAATTTTAGCTGTACTTACCATTTTATTAATATCAGATCTTTCATATTCTGATGACCGAAGATTTACATATACTTATGAATCTCCAACCCTTGCTAAAAATGAAAAGGATCTTGAGATATGGACTACATACAAAGGAGGAAGGGAGACGTTTTATTCTGCATTTGAAAACAGATTTGAATTTGAGATCGGTTTAACAAACAAACTTCAAACTGCATTTTATATAAATACAAAGAATGTAACAAAGGCAAACAGTACAACGGGAGATTATGAATCGAATTTTGAATTCAAAGGAATCTCGTCAGAATGGAAATATCAGGTTTTAAATAAATACAGAGACGGGATCGGATTTGCCCCGTATTTTGAGATAGGTCTTAATACTGATGAAATAAAACTTGAAACAAAGCTGATCGCAGATAAACAAATATCAAAAAAGTTTTTAATAGCATTCAATGCGGTCGGAGAATATGAATGGGAATTCACTTCTTCTTCGGAACCGACTTCAAAAAAGTTCGAGCTCGAATTTGATCTGGGACTTGCTTATGATATTTCACATGATTTTTCAGTAGGCATTGAAGCAAGAAGTCATACTGAATATCCGAACGGAGAAGGTTCTGTGTTTTCATCTTTATTTGTCGGACCAAATGTAAGTTACAGAAGTGAGGGATGGTTTATGGCATGTACATATCTGCCGCAGATACCGGCTATACAGCGTTCTGTAAATGAACCAAACAGCGCTTTGGTGCTTGATGAACAGGAAAGAAACAATGTAAGACTGATACTGGGATTTACTCTGTAATTAAC
>JAGQWH010000367.1 GCA_020437545.1 Ignavibacteriota bacterium | reverse complement strand
AGTGTTTGGAGTGGATAGAGTGCTTGGAGTTGAATTAATATTAGTGCTGATCCAGTTTGCTTTTACTGCATTTGGTGAGATCAAAATTACTATAAATAGTAACTGAAATATTACAACGTAAATAAGTTTTTTCATGAATTGTAATTATTGTTTTATATAAATGTAATTATATGCAAGATGTCTTTCCGGTCTGTTTGAATCTAAAGATCCCAATCAGAAAATATGACTGTTTGGAAATATAAAATTAATTCTTTGCCGTTGGCTTTAGCTAACGGCAAAGAATTGTAATTAAATCAAGGTGTGACTTTCGCAACAAACACACTCGCATTATTAGCAGTGATCACAAGATCGTTCAGATCAGTACTGTTATCACCGTTCATGTCCGATGTTTCATATCCGGTTGTAAACGCACTCGCATTATTTGAGACTTTCACTACATCTGTAAGATTTACTGATCCATCCTGATTCTCGTCACCGCTGTAGATCCCAAATTTTGAAGGTGATATATCTATCTGTGTCATATTATTCCCGAATGCCTGAGCTAATGAAACGCTGAAATTATAAGAGCCAATACTGCCCGAAGTAACTGCAATTGCATTTGCACTCCATGTCTCAATACTGTTTCTGTGTTTAACTGTAATAAAATAATTCCCGCTTGGTGCATTTAAGAAAGTGAGCAGAGCATTCCCGTCAGATCTTGAAGTTACCTTTATCTGATCCACTACTGCAAACGGGGATGTTGGACTTCTAAGTTCAACATTAACTGTATCACTGACCTGTAAGTTGCTGACTGAATTATAAAATCCTTCAATGAACATTTTAAATTTGATAGTTATCGGGGTTTTCGCTGAACCAACATAAATATATGCTTTACCTGTACTTTTAGAATATACGTATGAAGAAACTATCATATCAGAAAAACCGTCATCATTTAT
>JAGQWH010000366.1 GCA_020437545.1 Ignavibacteriota bacterium | reverse complement strand
CAGGATATTTCTAACAGTCCCGGATATTTAGGAAAGAGTTTACAGGAATTAGTTGCGGAGTATAATCAGACTATACCGCCTAAATTTGTTTATCAGGGAATTATTTTGAATGGTAACTTCGATGTTTTACCCGTGCCTTACTCACCTATGCAATATTTTAACGGTAAGTATAATGTGTTTCTTTTGCGTAACGGTAATTTCTGTATTGCTTCATCAAGTAACGGGCTGAACAACTGGACTTATACCAACTCGGGATTCCCTTACGGATCTGTTATGAAAGACACATTGTATTTTCTTTGTGCTTATCATAAATGGTTTAACAATCAAAGTTACTTTTATTTTTCTGCAAGTGCGGACGGAGTGAACTTTACCGATGTATCAACAATCAGAACTCCGCACGGTGAAGATATTTCATTTATTAAATTACGCAACGGAAAATTCAGGGCTTATGGCAGGATGAATGTTCCACCTGCATTAAGAACAATCGGCGTTATGGAATCGGAAGACTTCAGAACGTGGACACCGTCGCAGGAAATACTTGTGCCTGACGCTTCCGACAACGGAAAAGAATTTTATTCTTGTTCAGTGATCGAAACTGATAACGGCTTTTATGCTTTTATAAATGTTTACAATCCACGCAACGAGCAGGTAACGGTAAGGTTAATGAAATCCGAAAACGGCATAACAGCTTGGAAAAAGTTAAATGGTTTTAATCCTGTAATTAAACTCGGCGACAGACAGCAGATTTATGCTTCAGCTTCGGTGATAGGTAACGAGGTATATGTAACAACCATTTCAGCAAAGTTCAATCATAGCGAATCAAACAGAAACGGGAAATATTATTATACTGAACTTTGGAAAATAGGAATTGATGACTTGTATAGATTTAATTAAAATTTTTTTGTAAGTTGTAAAAAACAACTATAATATGAAAAAGCTATTAACAGCATTACTATTAATCTTGAGTGTAAATTGTTATGGACAATTCACGCTTAAGACTGGTGTCGG
>JAGQWH010000365.1 GCA_020437545.1 Ignavibacteriota bacterium | reverse complement strand
CGTATTCTGTGCTGGCTGAATCTGAAAATAAAAAAGAAAACTGTCTGAAATCCATTGAATTATATAATGAAGCTTTGAATACATATTCAATTGATAAGTACCCGCTCGAATATGCGCAGGCAAAGAACAGTCTCGGCGGCGCTTACCTCATGCTGAGCGATGATGAAGATACTGAAATCAATTTATCAAAAGCCGCAGAATGTTTTGAAGATTCCCTTAAAGTCAGAACACTGGACAATGATCCTCAGGGATATGCGCATTCAAAGATAAACCTTGCTAATACATTTGCACGGCTTTCTCAGATTGAAGAACCTGCACGGAATCTCGGAATTGCGCTTGGACTTTACAATGATTCACTGAAAATTTATCTGAAAGAAAAATATCCCAATCAGTATGGAATGGCGCATAATAATATCGGGAATGTTTACTTTCTGCTGGCGCAAGTATCCGACAAAAAAGATAATTACATGAGATCCATAGAATCCTATAATAAAGCGCTGGAAGTGAGGTCACCGGAAAACTCTCCCGTTCTATATTCAAACACACTCTTCAATTTAAGTGATACATACCTGATGCTTGGTGAATCTGAAAGAGATCCAGACTATATCAAAGAAGCACTTAAACTTATAGAAGAACTTACAGGTATAAGCTCAGCAAATCTTACACCATTCCGCTTCGGTGAGATCTGCTTTACGGCTGCAAAATGTCATATACTGCTTTCTGAAATTGAGGATAAAAAGTTCAATCTGAAAAAAGCAATAGAGTTTTATGAAAAAGCGCTGCAGATCTTTAATGAAATTGATCTGAATGATATGTTACGGAAAACAAAAGAAGGGCTGCAGAGTGCAAAGGATGAGCTTAATATAATTTCTGAAAAATAGTTGTAATTGAATATATATTTATCATTGCAGAAAAGCTTTGTTCTTGTTTCAGGACAATTCGTCGAAATATTTTTTGTATAAAGTAATGGGTATTAAGTATTGAGTATTGAGTATTGAGTATTGAGTATTTAAGCCGA
>JAGQWH010000364.1 GCA_020437545.1 Ignavibacteriota bacterium | reverse complement strand
ATACGCCTATGGGTAATGCTACTGAGTCATCTGAACCCGGTCTAAAAGTTATCAAAGCTGATCTTTTATGGCGGCTTGGAATTACCGGCGTCGGCAGAACTGTCATGCATATTGACACAGGTGTGGACGGTCTTCATCCTGCACTCGGACCAAGATGGTGGGGAAACAACGGCAGACAATGGGATCATGCTTGGTTTGATCCGGTAGCTCCTTTTACTCAAACTCCTACTGACTGCGGTACTCATGGAACTCATACAATGGGAATAATGTGCGGAAGAAATTCTGCTTCAGGCGATACGGTCGGCGTAGCTCCGGATGCTTTCTGGATGTCAGCCGGTGTAACGGATTGTCCGGGAGCATCTTATCCTTCAATGAATATTGCTGCATATCAGTGGGCAATGGATCCTGACAGTAATTCTTCTACAATGGATATGCCTGATGCTATCAGTTGTTCATGGCAGGACCCGACTGTTCCGGGTGTCGGACAGTGTACATCAATTTATGTCTCAGTTCTGAATTCAGTCGAAGCAGCAGGTATAGGTGTGGTTTTCTCCGCAGGTAATTCAGGTTCGGGAGCTTCCACTATTACACCGCCGAAAAATATTAATACAGATTCAGTAAATACTTTCTGCGTAGGTAATGTTAATGGTAACACACCTCCCTACCCGATCTCAAGTTCATCAAGCAGAGGACCTTCGATCTGCGGCGGAGTCGGTACTTTACTGATCAAACCGGAAGTTTCAGCTCCGGGAACAAGCGTAAGATCGACTTTACCGAATAATTCATACGGAACAAACTCCGGTACTTCAATGGCTTCTCCTCACGTTGCAGGATGTATAGCTTTACTGAAACAGGTTGCTCCGAATATGACAGGGAAACAGATAAAGGCAATTTTATTATCAACCTGTACAGATCTTGGTACACCCGGAGAAGACAATGATTATGGAAAAGGTCTTGTAAATGTATATGCTGCTTTTCAGCAACTCGGCGCGTTTCCTTTGAATGCATTCAATCTTCAGTCCCCTGTTTCAGGTACAAGGATCGAAACC
>JAGQWH010000363.1 GCA_020437545.1 Ignavibacteriota bacterium | reverse complement strand
ATTCCTTCCCCTACATTTTATCAGGACAGAAACGATTCAGATTCAAGATTACAATTCGGATTCAGATGGCATATTACTCCTGTTAATTATTCTTTTAATGCAAACAAGCTTGTTCCGGCAACACAGTTCTTCAAAGTCAATCCGGTCAGAAGATACGGCGGATCCATCGAATTATTCGCACAGCCTGAATGGGCAACAGGAGGTTTTCAATATTCAGATTTCAACAGATTCAATCTGGCAACCGGAGTCAGAGGTTTTATACCCGCTGTCGAGTACGGAGAGTATCTTTGTTTTTCCGTTGCAGGGAAATATAATTTCAGAAAGAATAAACAGGATCAGAATATCGGCTATTATTCTGCCGAAGCAGGCATATATACATTATTCGGGATACTGGGATTGGTAGCTGATTATAACTTCACTTCACAAAGCCGTTATAACATTTCAATTAATTTAAAATATTATTGAAAAGGATATCAAAAATATTTTTAGTCTTATTCCTTTTAACCGGAATATCCGGCTGCAGGGTCATGTATGATGTAGGTGATAATTTGATGAGAAATTTTTCAACTCCGGCTAAAGTAAAAAACCGGATCAAAGATCCTATACGACCGGATGTCAGATTATCGGCTTTATGGATAGGTCATGCAACTGTACTACTGCAAATGGATGATAAAGTGATAATGACAGATCCATTCCTGACAGATCACATTGCTGAGATACAGATGAGAATAGTAGAACCGGGAATTGACATAAATGATCTCGATAAGCTTGATATTATTCTGCTTTCACATTCACATCCTGATCATGTAAACTTCGGCAGTCTTGAAATACTTGAAGAAAGATTTCCTGATGCAAAGCTTGTCTTTCCTGATGGAATAAAAGAATTTCTGCCGCCGTTTGATTTTACATTTGTTCCGCTGAAAATTTCTGATTATCAAAAAAGGAAATATATAGGTCAGACTAAGATCGTTGACGGGGTAAGCATAACAAGTGTCGCAGCATATCACTGGGGCGGTAGATACGGAATTGACGGGCTTTTATGGGGATATGACGGATTTTGCGGATTTATAATTCAATATAACGGCATGACCGTA
>JAGQWH010000362.1 GCA_020437545.1 Ignavibacteriota bacterium | reverse complement strand
TACGGTCATGCCGTTATATTGAATTATAAATCCGCAAAATCCGTCATATCCCCATAAAAGCCCGTCAATTCCGTATCGTCCACCCCAGTGATATGCAGCTACACTTGTAATACTTACCCCGTCTACTATCTTTGTCTGACCGATATATTTTTTTTCCCTGTAATCTGATATTTTTAAAGGAACATATGTGAAATCTAATTTTGGAAGAAACTCTTTTATGCCTTCCGGAAAAACAAGTTTAGCACCGGGAAATTTTTCTTCCAGTATCTCAAGACTGCCAAAATTCACATGATCCGGATGTGAATGTGAAAGAAGTATTATGTCACATTGTTTGAGATCATTGATATCAATTCCCGGTTCGACAATTCTCATCTGGATCTCAGCAATATGATTAGTAAGAAAAGGGTCTGTCATTATTACTTTGTCATCCATCTGCAGCAATACTGTAGCATGTCCGATCCATAAAGCGGATAATCTGACACCCGGCCGGATAGGATCTTTTATCCGGTTTTTTATTTTGGCAGGAGTTGAAAAATTCCTCATCAGATTATCACCTACATCATACATTACCCGGCATCCGGAGATTCCTGAAAAAAGTAATGCTACAAGAAATATTTCAATTATCCTTTTCAATAATATTCAATAATATTTTAAATTAATTGAAATATTATAACGGCTTTCTGATGTGAAATTGTAATCCAATACTAAACCTAAGATCCCGAATAAAGTATAAAATCCACCTTCAGCGGAATAATAGCCTATATTATCATTCTGTTTGTTCTTTCTGAAATTATACTTCCCGGCAACTGAGAATGCAAGGTATTCTCCAAATTCAACAGCTGGTATATAACCCCTGACACCGGTTGCCAGATTGAATCTGTTGAAATCGGAATATTGAAATCCCCCTGTAGCCCATTCTGGCTGTGCGAATAATTCGATTGATCCTCCGTATCGTCTTACGGGATTGACTTTGAAAAACTGTACAGCCGGAACAAGTTTGTTTGCATTAAAAGAATAGTTGATTGGCGTAATATGCCATCTGAATCCGAACTGTAATCTTGAATCTGAATCGTTTCTGTCCTGATAAAATGTAGGGGAAGGAAT
>JAGQWH010000361.1 GCA_020437545.1 Ignavibacteriota bacterium | reverse complement strand
CGGAAATAATTCTTTTACCGGAAAGGCATATATCTATTACGGTGGAGCACCAATGAATAATGTTGCTGATGTGATAATGACAGGTGAAGCTGTAGATAACAATTTCGGATATTCAGTCTCATCAGCAGGTGACGTAAACGGTGACGGATATTCTGATGTGATTATCGGGGCTTATGCAAGATTTTCACTTTCAGGAGCAGCATACATTTATTTCGGTGGAGCATCAATGAATAACGTTTATGATGTTATAATGGCACCCGGTAGTGCTGATGATTTTTTTGGTTATTCGGTATCTGAAGCCGGAGATATGAACGGCGACGGATTTGATGATGTAATTATCGGATCTACAGGATATTTGACCGGCACAGGCAGAGCATATGTTTATTTCGGAGGATCACCAATGAATAACTATGCTGATTTAATAATGGATGGTGAAGCATCAAATAATTCTTTTGGTACTTCAGTCTCAACAGCCGGTGATGTAAACGGTGATGGGTTTTCTGATGTAGTGGTTGGCGCTCCGGGAATTTCCAGTGCTAAGGGTAAAGCTTATATATATTTTGGCGGTACTTCTCTTAATAATGATCCGGATGTCGTAATGACAGGTGAGGGTTTTCAAAATTATTTTGGAACTTCGGTCTCAACGGCAGGTGATGTAAACGGCGACGGATATTCTGATGTGATCGTTGGAGCTCAGGTATATTCCGTATACACAGGGAAAGCATATGTTTACTTCGGAGGCATATCACCGGATAATATTGCGGATGTTACTATGACAGGTGAATCAACTTATTCCAATTTTGGAATTTCAGTCTCAACTGCCGGTGATGTAAACGGAGACGGCTATTCTGATGTAATAGCGGGCTCTACTGATTATTCATCAAGTACCGGAAGATCCTATGTTTATTACGGTTCGGCAATTTCAGCCAAGCCTATACTGAATTATGTAATAGATGTTCCAAATGATCAGGGCGGATTTGTTAATCTTAAGTGGGCGAGAAGCAGCTATGATATAAATGGAAATAATCTGATCACAGATTATGTAGTTTACAGAAGTTATCCGGCGGGTGGCGGACAATTTTCATGGGAAGTCAGAAATGTAGTGCCTGCAACTAAAAGATCA
>JAGQWH010000360.1 GCA_020437545.1 Ignavibacteriota bacterium | reverse complement strand
CAAAAATTGCGATAAATATTAATATTTTAATAATAATTTTTAAGATACTATTTTAATTATAAATTTAATGTTATCAAACAGTTAACTTTTTGCTTTGTCCTCAATAGATATTTAAGATATCTTAAAAAGTCAGTTTTAAAAATAAATCAATTGTAATAAAGCATTATTTTTAAGAATTTTGTAAAAAACTAAATTCTCTATGAAGAATATTCTTTTTCCTACAGACTTTTCACCTAATGCAGATAATGCTTTAAATTATGCTGTTGAGATATCAAGAAAGATCAAAGGTAATCTTATTTTATTTCATGCATACAGTGTGCAGCTTATTGATCCGAATATGCCTGCCGAGATATATCTTTCAGCCTATCAGGAAGAGGAAAAATCCGCAAAAGAAAACCTTGAAGCTTTAAGTAAGAAGCTCATTGAATCAAACAAAGGTCCTGACGGATGCAGTCTGTTCAATATAGATACTATAGTATCACAGGGACTGGTAGTTGATGAAGTTCTTGCACTTTCCGATGAATTCAAAATTGATTTAATCATTATGGGTACACACGGAGCAAGCGGTATCACTGAACTCATACTCGGAAGTAATACAGCCAGCGTTATTGAAAAGGCTACAGTTCCCGTTCTTGCAATTCCGCATAATATACATTACAGGGATATAGAAAATATTGTATATGCTTATGATGATATAAAATCCGGTCTTCCAAAATTCAATCGCCTTCTGGATTTTGCAAAAGTTTATGAATCCAATATTATCCTGCTTCACATTATTGAATCAGACAAAGATACTTACGATACCAACAGACAGGAATTCGAAAAAATAAAAGAATCTACAAATTATGGCAACATACGTCTTGAACTTGTAAAGGAGGAAAATATTCTTGAAGGAATTAATGATTATGTGAATTCAAATGAAGTGGACATTCTTGCTATGACCATTAAGAAAAGATCTTTATTCGATAAAATTTTCAGCAGAAGTCTGACCAAAAAAATGGCATATCATACAAAGATCCCGCTGCTTGCTTTACACAAATAACTTTATTTTTAAAATTTTTATATCGGACAGCTTACATTGTAATTTCATTTCCTGTTCATATTAATTAATAAATTAAGATATAACAGCAAACTATTAACCAATAACTATAAACC
>JAGQWH010000035.1 GCA_020437545.1 Ignavibacteriota bacterium | reverse complement strand
TAACTCCGTCTTCTATTATACAACCATCTTTTAAATGAATAGCCCTTGTACATAATGACTGAATTGGAAACATATTATGAGTAACAAGTATAACAGCAGTCCCTTGTTTAGCGATCTGCATCATTTTTTTAACACTCTTTTTCTGAAACTCAGCATCTCCGATGGAAAGTACTTCGTCAATAATCATTATTTCCGTACGGATATTAGCTGCGACGGAAAATGCGAGTCTGATCCTCATTCCGCTGGAATATTTCTTAACCTGTGTATCAATGAATTTTTCAATGCTTGAAAAATAAACTATCTCATCAAATTTCTTATCAATTTCTTTTTTGGTCATTCCAAGCAGAGTCCCATTAAGGTATACATTCTCTCTTCCTGTTAACTCAGGATTAAAACCGGTTCCTACTTCTAGAAGACTTGATACTCTTCCGTAAACTTCAGCATTGCCAAAAGTCGGATTTGTAATCCGTGATAAAATTTTCAGAATCGTACTCTTTCCTGCTCCGTTTTTTCCAATTATACCTAAAGTCTCTCCGTGTTTTAAATCAAATGATACATTTTTCAATGCCCAGAATAGATCATCGGATTCATCATTATGACTAAACGTATTAAGTCTTTTTAAAATATTATAATTCTTAGAAGGAGATTTTACCCAGGACAACATTTTTCCGCTTAAGGTCTCATGGCGGTTTTCTTTTAATCCAATCAGATAAGCTTTGCTTATATCGTTTACTTTAATGGCAAGATCAGACATTTATATTTTAATATTTAAAATTTCTTTATACAACATCGGCAAATATTCTTTCTGTTCTTTTAAAATAAAATGCTCCGCTGATAAAAATTAATATCGAGCTGATACTGCCAATTGCAATCAGATCCCATGGCATTGGTTTGAAACCAAGCAGAGATGCCCTGAAACCTTCTATTACTCCTGCCATTGGATATAATCCATATAAAAGATATGCAGTATTCCCGAATTTTTCTGAAATCAGCGATGCGGGGAATACAACAGGAGCTGCATACAATAAAAATGATGTCGCAAACCCAATTGCAAATTTTACATCTCTGTACTGAATTGACAAAGATGACAGCCACATCCCGATCCCTGTTGATGAAAGTATCATTAAAAGTATAAGAAGCGGTAGAAATACTAAATTTATGTTTGGAATAATGTTGTAATAGAACATCATTCCAATTAGAATTATAAAAGCAATAAAAAAATCCGCAAGTTTTGAGATTACAGGAGTTAATGGAATCAGGATCCTCGGAAAATAAACTTTTGTAAAAATATTTGCGCTGCCTATTAGACTGGCACTCGCTCCCTGTAAAGATTGCGAAAAATAATTAAAAGGTAAAATAGCAGTAAAAGAAAATATAGGGTATGGTATTCCTTCACTTGATATCTGTGCGAGATTCCCGAAAATTATTGAAAACAGAACCATCTGAAAAACAGGATTTATGACAGCCCATGCAATTCCAAGTACGGTTTGTTTATATAAAACAGTAATATCCCTTAATACAAAAAAATACAACAGATCCTTGTAGTAAATCAATTCTTTAAGATCCAGAAACTGCCATTTCTTTTTTGCTCCGATTACAGTTTTGTGTGCTAATTCAGTTCTCAAATTATTTTAAATTATTTTTTACCTCAGCACCACCAGCTTCTGCGTGGAGGTCTCTGTTTGTGAATCTTCCTGCAAAATGAATTTGTAAAGGTAAACCCCGTTTGCTATATAATCCCCGTCATTATCCTTGCCATCCCAGTGTATTGAATTATAGCCGATGTTTGCAGGAGCGTCAATTTCTTTTATTACTCTTCCCGTAACTGTAAATATTTTTACTTTACAGCTTGTGGGGTTTGTGAATCCGGATAATGTGAATATAAAATCTGTCTCGGTTTTCATCGGATTCGGATAGTTAGCAATGTCGGTTATCCTGAAATTGTCATCAACCAGCACTTCATTAATAATGGAATCAGCAAAATTACCCGTTACATCCCTTGCTACATATCTGAACTTCTGTACACCCGCCTCAAGATTCTTTGGCTGATATATTACTGTTGCCTGAAGGAAATTATTGTCAGGGAATGAAATGTCTATTACAGGATTTTTCTCACCGTTAATGTAATATGGTACATACTGAAACCCGTTGTTTACATATCTGTATATCTTTACATTCGAAGTATCATTGATTACCATACGGCTGTTATCATAAAACTGAAGATTGATCACAGGATTAGCCTGGATGAAATCTCCGTTGAGGATCTTTAAACCGTCATAAGTTACGTCCATAACAGGATCAGCTGTATCTCCCTGAATTATGAATCTCGTGATAGCAGTGTTATTATATGTAAACAATTCATTTCTGTTGTCTGCTATGCTTGTCTCAAAGAAAAGATCTATGGTATCGGAAGTGAGCTTGGGATCTCTGAGTCCGGCGGTTGAGAATTTGATATAAGATGTCATCATACTGTCAACCATAAGCGGTGAATTTACAGTATCAAGAGATATAACTCTCTGAGTCTGTCCAAATACTGCATACCATTTATTTATTACTACCGGCGCATCTATGTATCCGACATTATAATAATTTACAGAGAAACTTACGCTGTCACCTTCGAGAACAGTCGTGTCTGTTCCGGTAAATGAATTATTATCCGGAAGCAGCTCTGCGGGTGGAACATAATTTACTCTGAATGCCTGAAATACCGGAGACTGAGTACCTTTGGAAGAATCAATTTCTCCGACTGCCTCGAGTCTGATATTAGGATAAATAAAAGAATTCAGGGTATCAATATTGACTAAATTATTACTTGTCAGACCTTCATAAAGTAGATTGTAATTGTTCTCGGAATTGACTCCATATACATTGACTTTAATGTCACTTGCAGGGAAGAGGATCCTGTCCCATGAAAAACTTTTCCAGTTGTCTGAAGGACCGAATATCGCAGCAACACTTCCTACAGAATTCTGAAATGAAGGTTCTATCTGACAATCCAGCGGCATTTGTGAAGATGTATTTCTGAATCTGTGAAACTTCTCACAGTTATCTTCCGGGTCAGCTCCGAGTGAACTGATGAATGCCCAGGTATTAAAGTTATCTTCGAAAAATTCTATTGTAAGAGAATCAGCATATACACTGCCGAATTCTTTCAGTTTATTTTTTACATCCTGTCTAATGCTGTCGAGTCCCGGAACGTATGCCGCATAATATCCCATAATATATTCAGTGCTGTCATAAGTATTTAAGAATGTGAGTAAGGAATCTGATGAAGTTGAAGAGTTCATCCTGAAATTTCTGATGTCCTTTATCTGACCGTTGTATTTCCTGACCTTTGCAAAATTGTATCCCGTATTTCCTCCGCCGTCACTGTAATAGCTTAACTGATTAATGATGAAATAAGACGCTTCGTTTGCATTACTTCCGTAAGACTTTACATACAGATCACCCGTGTAATGATTCAATGTGAATCCTGTGTCATTCGAATAATTTACATTTATAAGATTCGATCCGTTGTACTGCTCGGGCTTTAATGTGAAAACAGTGTATGTGGAATCTGATAGCTGATCTTTATTGTCTGAGACTACGGGATCATAGATCAGGCTTCTTATCTCAGACCAACCTGAACTGTCCTGATTAATAACTGCATTCGTTCTTGTGAAATATAAAGTATTAGGATTCTGAACAGGCAGAGTCACATTGAAACTTGTTGTAATTCCCGTAACGGAATTACTGGCAAAGGTCTGCAGAGCAGGGGAGTTGAAATTCCGGTTTGTATCTACCTGAAGAATTATCTGCTCGCTTACTGTACTTTCACTAATGTTTGGATTTAATCCTGTAAATTTGAAAGAAGCTGAAGTGAGTATGGCATTATCCAGCGGTTTAACAGGTACATATGATAAATTTCTTAATGTTAAAGGTATGACAATAGAATCATTATTGTAATATTTCTGTGCGTATGATTTATACGGATCAATAATTACAGACATAGAATAGTTACCGGTTGAGTCAATTGCAAAAAAATGATTTACCGTATCCTGAAATCCGAATGTTCTGATAATAGTATCCTGTCTGTCATTCTGAACTCCGTTTTTTCTCAACTGGAATCTGATGCTTACAGTATCAACATATGTTCCGAGATTTTTCGGGAAAACTGATAACTTAACTTCTTCTCCAAGAGAAGGAAATGGATTTGATAATGTATAGTCATTTTGTTTGATATCAAATTCAGGTTTTGGCGGCATTAGCAGTGTAGTAGCCGGGTCTCCTAAGAGAGTATAACAATTGATAGTATTCCTCGGAGCAAAACTGTTTGAATCCGTACTTAATCTTTTGGATGCATATGTCACCATATCACCGATCCTTCTTGCGCTGTCAACGGAGAAATTCCTTAACATTTGATCATTATAGTTATCACCAACTCCGGAGAAACTCCATCCCGTAGTACCGACAAATCCGATAGCGCATTTATTCGGCAGCAGAAAAAAGTCCTCTCCAAAACTTCTTACATTCGGCTCGGCATTCTTCCCTGTGTAGCAGGTAAAGCTCAATACAAGCGGCTGTCTGTTTCCGTTTTCAAGTGTGTTAGGATTTTCAAGTCCGATCTCCCAGTCCTGTGCAGCTGCATGTCCTATAAAATTAACGATCAAAGCTCCTTTGTCAATTTCCCGCTTGATGGAATCCTTGTAGTTATAAGTAACATATCCTGTAGAATCATTCCTGTAGATCTTTGAAACATTCATTGAAGGGGGAGGATTCTTGATATATTGATTTATCAGATTGTTTGATTTTGTCTGGAAAGAAAGCTGCTCCGGTCTTGAACCTCCGCCTGTTATGGCAATGTATTGTTTCCACCATTTATCCGGCGGCTGCTGATCATAAGTAACTATCTTGTTTACTGCATCCTGAGCTTCTGTAACCGTGTAAACAGGTATCCTTCCAACGGATATCTGATGATAATATGTATATGTCCCGATATTAAAATTCACAAAGTAACCGTCAGACGGGGGATTGCCGTATGTAGGCACATAATTGTTTGTATAGACATTAGATGAATTGGATTTTTTCGGATCAAGTGATGCGCGTCCAAACAGACATACATATTTTAACTGAGGGGTTTTCCAGTTTTCATATACATATTTAACAAAATATCTCAATGCTACAGGATCCTCAATTCCGTAATTGAATACATCATAAATATCCTGCATCTCGGCTTTATAGACTCTGAAATTATCAAAATCAGTTCTGTGATTTTTTAACTGCTCAGCCTGCGATTCAAATAATCTATTATAAACTATCAGATAATCAGCTTCATTATTTGTATTAACAAGATCCATTACACTTCTCTGAACTATGCGGGCAGGTTTTTTTGTGATATTATCATTTATGATACGGAATTCCGAATTTCCTTTTCCGGTAAATGTAAGATTGCCTGATGATGATGTTGAATTCTCGATCCGTATATTATTGTTGATGTCGTATATGTTTGTCTGATTGGATGAATTATGCCCGGTAACATTGAATTTCAATGAAGTTGTATCCGTGCCTTTTGAAGTTATCAGTATGGAATTATTTCTTATAGCAAAATCTCTCGGATAATAAAGATCAAAAAAATCTATGAATATTCCCGGAAAGAAGAATTCATTACCAAGAGGAATATAACGGAATGTAACTTTATTCGAAGCATTGTTTGTAAGAAATGATGAAGCAAATGTAATGGTCGTATCTATTCTTTCCAGATTATTTCTGTAAAGCGTATCAATTACCTGATCATTTATTTTTACTTCTATCCTGTGTTCAGGATCCGGTATTACATTTGTAAATGAAACCGGCTTAATGAAAACCTTTAAACTGCACAAATTACCTGAAGGTGACAGATCGTTTATATATGTAGTATCTTCAAATGATTCATTGGTCGTAAGGAATCTCCAGAACCAACCTTCTCCCACTACTATCTCATTGCTGAAATACCTGTAATCTGAATTTGGATTGGTCGTCTCCCCAAGATTATAAAAAGCATCTTTTTCAAAATGAACTCTCCTGTAAAAGTAGTTATCCGGAAAATTATTTGGCGCTACATAAACTGATCTTTCCATTCTCAGTCCATTTGCTCCTCCCCAGTCTACCCAGTAAGAACTTGTATCAGAGTATAAATTATAATATTCATTTACCGTATATACTACAGCATTGGAAAAACCGTCTCTGTGCGGTGTAGGTCCGCCGTAGTTTCTTTTCCCGTAAAAATCAAAATAATCACTGTTGTCAAATGTACCATCATCCTCTCCCTGAAAGTAGATCGGTAACTGAGTTCCCTTATATAATACCTTTACAGTACGCGGATCCAAACCGCTTGTACTTATCCCTGCGTTTTCAAAATCAACTTTATTGATCCTGTAAACACCATCATCATTGATGTAAAGTTTCAGATAAGTTTTATTGGGAGTTATCCAGTTGTAGTTGTTACTCTGTGAGAAAGAATTGTCTGCTATTAAAAAACAAACAATGATAGCTAATATTATTTTTCGCATAAAAGAATTTAGATATTATAAATTAATATCGTAACCTTAATTCATCCGCTTTTAGATTTGATTAAAATGATTTAATAACAGGCAATATACCACTTTTTAGTAAAAATTTCACTTTAATTATTTACTTTTTCTTTCATTACCCTGTACAGGAACAGGGGGATTCCGGTTACGTATTTGTTGAAATTGTTTGACGGATCACTGATCAGTCTGGAAAGCCACTCAAGTCCGGCTTTTCTCATGATTACAGGTCCTCTGACTTTACTTCCGGCGAAAACTTTTATCCCGTCTCCGACATTCAATGCTACCCTGAAATTGATCTTATCTTTGTTATCATTGATCCATTTTTCCTGTTTCGGACAACTTAATCCCAAAATAAGAATATCCGGATTTGCAATATTGATCTTTTTAATTACATTTTCATCATCAAAATTGTATCCTTCATTCATTCCGGTAATTTTAAGAAGCGGGTGTTTTTTCTGAATACTTTCCAGGATTTCATCACTATGTCCGAAGAAAAAATATTTCCAGTCGTTTTTGATTGATTCGTCTATAAGCAGGGGATAAAAATCCGAACCTGTCAGTCTGCTTTCTAACCCATCATTACCGAATAAAATTCGCGAAGCTGAATAAACTCCTATACCATCGGGATGTATCAGATCAAAAGTATCATATATTTCCTTAAGTTCCTTATTAACATATATCTTATTCAATGTATCTGCATTTGCATATCCTATAATTATCTTTTGATCTTTCTCAATTCCGCTTTTTATATACTCTAAAAATGAAGAATCGGATAGTTTGTTTATCTTAACTCCGAATATGTTGATTGATCTTTCCGGCAAATTTTTTATTTTAAATATAGCGAGAATTCTCAGATATTTATAAGGTCTTTGTAAAGAACTTCAATCCCGGGAATAACTTTCTTTTCCGTAAAATCCGATAATACAAGTTTGTTTAAATTACCGGAACATTTTTTCGATAATATTTTATCTTCGATAAAAATGCTGATCTTTTCGGCCAGCTCTTCCGGATTTTTTCTTTTAAATATCAATCCGTTAATTCCGTCTGTAATGTTATCTTTAATTCCGTCTGCATCCGAACCAATGAACGGTTTTCCGATCAATCCGCTCTCAAGCATAAATCCCGGTAAAGGATCTCTTACCGATGACAATACACAAATGTCTGATCTGTTGATATAATTATAAAGATCCTTAACCGGAGGCAATATCTCTGCATTAAGGGAATTTTCTTTTATCTGTTTTTCAATCTCAGCTTTCTCATCGCCTTCACCTATAAGAGTTAATTTAATTTTCATATTCTTACGGTTGAGTATTGAAACTGCTTTTATCAAAGTGGAATGATCTTTATCTTTATGAAATCTTCCTGCGGATAATATGTTTATTACTCCGTCTTTTTTTTGGGATGAAATTTGTTTGATCAAATCCAGTTCTTCGGTATCAGTAAAATTAGGTATAAGCGAAATCTTATCCTTATTTACATTGAATTTATTTATAAGCATTTCCCTGACACTGTTGCTCACTGCTATTATCCTGTCCGATCTGTATTCTACAAAATATCTTCTGTCCACTATGCTCAATGCCGTAAAAACTGTTTTGATATTTATCTTCTTCTTTACCGCATTTGCAAGAAGCTCATAATGTCTGTGATGTGAATGTATAATTTCAATTTTATTGTCTTCAGCGATTTTGCAAATTCTGTTTACCGATCTTAAAAAAGAAGATTTCCGTGATAAGGTATTTTCTGTATAAATGGGTATCGAATATTTATCCAATCTCTCAAAAGAATCCCCTGAATTTGTCAATAAGCTGACATTATGTTTATTCCTTTTTAAATATTTCAAAAGCAGATAAACATAATAAGACCTTCCGTCAGAATAATTAAAATCGGGTGTCAGATGTAAAATATTCAATACGAAGTTTTAGTTATTGTTAAGTTTAAACAGATACCAGTAGCCGGTTCCGTCTCCGGCAATATAAGAATAATAATAAGGAAATTTAAGTATCAGATCTTTTTCTTCGAATATGAAAGGATAATTACCAAAAGTGAATGAATATTTATTGTCGGTATAAACTCCCGCGCTGTCAGTGAGTTCCATAGGCGCATTATGCTGTGAATAGGTTGAATAATATTTTATATTCTTATCTTTAAAATACCTGTCAAGATTACCTGTAGTCAGGTATTCCTGATAGTCATTGCTGTTGATAAGACCGTCTCCGTTTATGATACTTCTTTCAGAAAAAAAACCTGTGATCCCTGTCAGATCGATCATGTATATTCTGTCATCAGGTTCTGTCAGATTCTTTATTTCTTTTGAATAATAGTAAGCGCTGTTCCATTTCGGATTTTTTATCCGCGTTATGTAAAAAATAAACAGAAATATTAATGTGAATGTCCCGAGTGAGATATAGTAAACTTTCGGGATCATCATAATGATCCTGATCATCAGCAGTGAACTCACAAATGCCGGAAATGAAACATACCATTCTTTAAGCGCATGTTTATTGAATAAAATGTTAAGTAAAAGATAAGCGGCTGCGGCTATGCACATCCCAAGTAAAAAATAATCGATCTTAGATAATTTTTTCCGTAACCCGGGAATTCCGGAAATGATAAGAAAGCTGATAATTATAACAAATGTAAAAGCCGTTTTAGCAAACTGATTTGTAACAGCTCCGGGTTCGAGGAGTTTACCCATGTTGTGAAAGAATAGTATCTCAGGAAATGTACTTTTTATTTTAGCCGTTACGGGCATTGCTATTCCGAAGAAGATATAGTTAATTGTAAAATAGATAATGCAGATTGCAGAAAGATATATAAGAGCATTTTTTAAATATTTTTTTCGCGATATAGGATCGGATGTTAAATAGTCTGCTAAAATAATTACGGGAATGACTGTGAATAAGTAATCTACTCTTGTAAGGAATATAAGCGCAAGTAAAACGCATTTCACTGTTGTGTAAGTCGTGTTGGCGGTGAGTTCGGCGGATTTGTAATATAGATACGAAGCGATGAGCACGCACAGCAAATGCGTTTCCATGCCAAAATCCCGGATGCCTGTAAGAAGAAGAAACAAAGGGATACTAAGGAGAAAGTATTTCTTAAATCCGTCTGCGTATGCATTCCTGAAAAAGTAATATAGAATGATCAGAGTTAAAAGATCCAGATATAATATCAGCAAAACTGTAAACCTGTAAAGTGTTTCCGGTGAAAAATTTCCGAAGAGTCCCAAAATAAAATAATAAACTGAAAGCATCAGAAACCAAAGCGGATGATATCCGTTCGTAAGATCTACTCTGTCAAAGGTAGATCCAAATCCTTCCGAAAAGTTGTAAGCGGTTTTTATATAAAAAAATGAATCATCATTTGAAAAATTAAGAAGGAATTCTATTGATGTGAAAAAGCTGAAAGCAAAAGCGAAAATTATGAATAATGGTACTGAGTATTTTAAAAAGTGTTGTCTCAAAAAATATTTTAATTATCAGAACTTTCTTTAAGTGTATTGTCAAGAATTTTTGTATATGTGTCGCGTGAATAAACATAGACATCTGCGTCGTTTCCTGTGACTCTGACTCTGAGCATTGTGGGTTTATTGAAATTATTCTTTTGAGACAGCCTTACATAAATATCTTTGTCTTTGTATTTACTTCCTAATTCGTCAAGGATCATAAAATATTGTGTCGGACCCGTTGTAAGTATTTCATATTCATTATCAGATAGTTTTGCTAAAGAAATTTCTGAACCAAGCGAAGTATTATCAAGTGATCCCGTGAGTATTAGATCAGTTATGCTTTCTGTTATCTTAAAATTACCAAACTTCTTGTAATTGTACGGTCCCATTATGTAATCAGAAATTACTGCCTGCTGAAATCTGGAAGGCAAACCTAAAATTATATTCCTCTTACCCGGATCCAAATTTAGTTTTAAAAGTGATTCAGTAACTGACTGAGAAGTCTCGTAAGCAGTTCTCCAGTCCTGTATTAAATTAAAACTGATCTTGCACCATAAGATCATTATCAATACGAGTCCGGTTAAATAAAATTTTACATTTATCGACATTTTCATAGCAAACAGCAGCAGCAAAAAACTGAAGAATGAGAATGGTATAAGTATAAGCTGAGGTCTGAAATATCCTGCAATAAGATTCGGTGAAACCGTTACAAGAAGAATAAGTGTCAGCAGAAAAAGATATTTGAATTTGTAAGTTCTGATAAAAATAAATATTACCGCTACAAGATAGATAAACAGCAATATGGCGTATATTGTGAATACAAGATTGTAATTTTTCAGGTATTCCTGAATTGACAGATAATCAAATGGTACAATGAGTGAAATGACAGCTTTGAAAATGACACCCGCACTTGTAAATAATCCAGGTTTTTGAAATTTGGTCACAACCTCTGCAGGCTGGACTCCAAGCATATAAACCCTGTATAGAAAGTAAATAATAAGAAGAAAAAATTCGAGAAAGATAAGATTTTTTATATAACTTAATTTTTCCCTGTTGAATGCTGCATAGAATAATATAATCGTTACAACCGGCAGGATGATCGATGTTTCCTTCGTCATTAAAGCCAGTGAGAAAAAGATCCCTGTCAGGTACAGATATTTCTTTGAATGATTTAAAGAATAATTATAGGTCGTGATAAGAGATGCAAAAAGCAGAATACCGCAGAGAATGTCATTCTTGCCGACTGTCCAGCATATGTCGTTAAGATTATTCGGATAGATCAGGCATATCATCAGCAGCGCGAGTGAATACCAGGTGTTTTCAGTGAATTTATAAAAAAGATAGGAAACTAGAAAAACGAATAAATAAAAATAAATTAAATTCTCAATCCTGAATATTACAAAATTATCCGGAGGCATGTTAAGTGCCTGATTGATCCATATTCCAAAGTTAATGGAAATGTAATATATTGGTCTGAAATGGAGATAATTAATGTAGGGTATTGAACTTGTAAACTTCTGCCCGAGTGTCGAATTCTGCGCTCCTGCAAAATTAAGATAGTCGTCAGAAACCAGTCCGATATCAAAATATCCGGAATATATTAAAAAGATCGTAAACAGGAATAATATTACTCCTGAAAATATAAAAAATACGGAAGCGCTTTTAGATTCTTGGTTATCGTCCAAAATTAAAAAATTATTGTAATAAGGATTTCAATTCTTCTTTATACTTTTTATTAATATTCATTCCTCCGGTAATTCTAAGCCTTAATCTTTTGTCTTTCAATTTCCTAAATTCATCTTCGGGAAGAAATGTATTTATATATGCTAATGATTTCCGGAATGTAATGTCATCAATATAGTATTTTCTCGCTTTTAATTTATTACCGTAAAAATATTCTATCCAGAATAAATTGTTCATCCAGTATTTTTTATCTGATGCAGTTTTGGAATTTTTCATATTTCTTTCTGCATTCTTAAAAAGCAGATCATATATGTTTTTAGTACTTCCTTTATCCATTATTGAATCAGGCCGCAGCCTGTTGTATACAAGCACTTCTTTATCAATATGGAATTTTACTTTGTCTTTTAACCGGAACCATAATTCAAAATCCTCATAACTGCCAAAATTCTCATTATAACCTCCCGAAGCAATCACCTTATTTTTTCTGAACATCACGGATGAATGGTTAAGAGGATTATGAAGATCCAGAAATTTCCTAATTGCCTGATCTGTTGACGGCGGCTTATGTAAAAATATTATCCTGTCTGCCTTATTGAAATACACTGACCAGCTAGAAGAAATATCTACATCAGATCCTTTATCCGAATTCAGAAATGAGATCTGCTTTTCTAATCTGTCTTTTGTGTTCAGGTCATCAGCATCTATCCGTGCAACAAGATCGAAAGATGAAATTTTCAAACCAAAATTCAGCGCTCCCGCCAGACCTTTGTGTGGGATCTTTCTGTATATGATCCTCGGATCCTTAAAACTCTTAATTACTTCCTCAGTCTTATCATTATCATCTGAACCGTCATTTATTATGATGAATTCAAAATCTCTGTGTGTCTGGTTTAATATGCTTTTTATCGACCCGGCTGCATATCCTGAGTCATTATAAACCGCCATCAATACCGTCACGTTTTTAATTTTGCTCATCAAAAAATATTTAGTATTTCCATATCAGAAAAACTGTTCTGTATTGTCCGTCATAGTATGGCTCTGAACGGTATACTTCATCTTTCTTTTGTAATGTTATTGTATCACTCAGTACGGAATATTTATGACTGATAAAATTCAGATCAATTGAATCATACTCTCCGTCAGTTATATCATCCCTTTCCCAGACAGCATGCTGCACAATATATTTTAAATTATGTCTCTTAAGATATTCATTGAGTTTCCCGTCCTTTAATATCTCCTGAAATTCAAAACTGTTTACAAGACCATCAAGGTTTATTACTTCTCTGCCGCTGAAATAACTGAAATGACCTGCATCTTTCATTGCAAAAAGATCCGGACTTTCTGTTTCATTCTTAGCCCATTGGGAAGCCTTGTATGACTGTATATTCCAGTTGCTTCCGCCTGCAGTTTCAAAAACGTATATGTCTAAAATCTTCATACCCCAGTAGATGACAATAAAAGCAGACAGTATCTTAAAAACTAAATTACCGGAGTTTAAAAAATTCAAAGACAAAATAAATTTAAATATCAAACATATAAAGAAAGAAAAGAATATAGAAAAAACAGTAAAGTACCACGGAAATATTACCCATTTCATGAAGAATATGATGTATATCATAAGCAGTATGTTGCCGGCGGCTATTACCGCAAGTCCGGTTGAGAATACATTGGATCTGAAATTCCTGAAATTGAAAAAATAGATGAAAAGATAAACAACCGACAGCAAACCAAAAATCATTTCACGGTATTGAACTAACTGTGCTAAGTTTTCATTTAGTCCGGTTTGAGGGACTGTGGATTTGAGATAACCGCTTATCGGAATTATATTCCCAAAATACATTAAGTTAAATATCAGATAAGGGAGAGTCACAACTGCTGAGCCGCAGAAAATTATAAATACACTTTTAAAATTATCCTTTCTCTTATCCGGATTTCCCAAAATTATAATAATACCAAGCGTAAAAAATACAATCGCAAAGAAAACCATGTCAAGTCTTGCTAGCATTAACAACCCAAGTAATATTCCGGCTGTAAACTCTTTCTTTACCGATCGCTTAATGAATATTCCGGATTTAAGTATGAAGTAAAATAATGATAAGAAAATAAGTATCATCAGAGGCGTTTCCATCCCGTTAAGATACTGAAAATATACAAAGACAGTGAATATCAGTCCGCCTGCAAAAACAATTTCATCTGCAAAGAATCTTCTCAGAATCTTTACAAAAATTAATGAAGAAAGAAAAAGCAGAATTATCTGTAATATCATTACTGCTCTCAATGTTGTTTCAGGAGATGATTTGAAAATTTCAGTAAAGATAATTAGAACATATAACCACAGAGGCTGAAACCCGCTTGTTTTGCTGATTCCGTCAAATGAAAAACCTTTGCCTTCATTGATATTCAGGGCGATCTTGAGATAATATGATGCATCATCCGGAACCCGTGAGATAATTGTCAGAAAATCGGTAACAGCAAAATAAAAGATCATCCTGACCGATATTAGTATCAGAATGATCATCAGGAAATTATTAAGATTATTTGAAATTCCGGATTTAAATTTCATCAATAATTATTGTGTGAGTAATTTACTGTAGAGGTCATAATACTTTCCGGTCATTATATCTGAATTGAATTTTTCATAGGCAGATCTGTAAAAATTACCTGTCAAAGTATTAATGGTCTCAGGATTCTCAATTATGAATCTGATCTTTTGTGCTAATTCATCTGCATTATCAACTGGAAATATTAACCCGTCTGAATTATCCTTTATAATATTTCCGATACCGTCGAATGAAGAAGTTAAAACCATTACCTTTTCCGCGGCAGCTTCAAGTATAGTCATAGGCAATCCTTCGCTTCCCGATGTCATTACAAATACATCACAGCTTTCAAATAATTTTCTGAGGTCATTTATCTGTCCGGTAAATTCAATTCCTGTTTTGAGATTAGCATTAAGTTTTTTAAGTTCTTCAGATTCATCACCATCACCGGCAATAATAAAATCAGCTTTATCTCTTATGGTATCTGAAAGAAGACTGACAGCTTTAATAAAAAGATCAACTCTTTTACCCTTATCAAGTCTTCCGGCAGAAATAAATCTTAACCGGCTGTTAAAGTTTTTATTTTTATTTTCTTTGAGATCTATTCCGTTGTAAATTAAATTTATTTTTTTCTCATCACTTATCTTATCTTTTAAATAATTGTATACATGGTCATTCACACAAATGTATGTACCTGCACTCAGATGATTAAGCTTGCCTGTTTCAGGGATGATCCCGTGAACAGTCTGAACTGTCCTGATGTTTTTGGATAATCTGATCTTCAATGATACTGATGCAATATTCGCTGCATAATGATTGTGAGAATGTATTATGTTTACTTTGTTTGCTTTACAATATTCGGAAACTGACTTTAAAGCTGAAAGAAATCCTTTAATGCTTCTTGATCTGTGATTGAGATTTTCATTTAAAATTATATCTATTCCAGCAGCTCTGAATTTTTCAACACCATCTCCGCCACTGCACATTACTGATAATCTCAGATCATTTTTCTTTATCAATCCTGTAAGCAAATAATAGAGTTGGGATGATACTCCGTCGGCATAGTTCAGTTCATCTGTAAGAAATAATAAATTCATTTGTACAATTCTTTATATTTCCTGAATACATTATCTATGTTAAGTTCATCATAAATCAATTTTGCATTTTCTGAAATTGTGCTGACCGTCTGTCTGTCAGAATTGAGCTTCTTGAGAATTCCGGTCAATTCCTCTTCATTAACATAAACAAATCCATTTATCCCGTTATTAATGTATGAGGACATTCCCGTCTCTGAAGAAACTACCGGGACAAGTCCTGCTGCCATTGACTCAACAGCCGCTATAGAAAATTGCTCATACGAACTTGCCGAGACATAAACATCCTTATCCATCAGAAACTCAGCATATCTCTCCGTATCCATTTTGTTAATGAGATAAAAAATAACGTTATCGTTTTTTTCTATCTTTCCGGATATATCATTATCAGGCTTATTATTGCTGACAGCATAAAGTTCTGTCCGGAATTCCAGTTTACTTAAAGCGGAAATTAATTCATTAAATCCTTTTTCGCTTTTATTCAGATCCCCGATAAAAACTATCTTCAGAATGTTTTCATTGCGCTCTTTTCTGTTTCTGCCGGCTTCATGAAACTCCTTATCTATTCCATTCGGTATTATTACAACTTTCGAATCATTAAAATCATAAAATTTCCGGGCAGTCTGTTTTGAAATTTCCGATAAAAAGACCAGAACATCTGAATATTTGAAATACATCTTTTCACAAAAGCTGTCCCGCTTTTTTATACCTGACTGAGCATTTTGATTAATGCTGTTCTCATAAACTGCTATGCCGTGAACGTTATAAACAAACTTTACTTTTCGAAAAAACTTATAAAGAAACAATATAACTGCAAACCTCTCATAGGTAATAATGTGAATTATATCAGGTTTGAATCTCAGTGCATATATCAAAACACTAATCAGACCAAATCTGAAAACTTTACCTGATTCATCAGAATCTAATGTCTCTTTCCCGAATATTTTTTTAATTATTCCGTATTTCCTGCCGTCAAAAAAATATGAGACAAAGGCGGTATCGTATTCTTCTGATGCCGAACTGAAAATTCTTTTTGCTACTTTTTCCGGTCCGGTAAAAGTATCACCATCGTTATATCTGCCTGCAAATAAAATTCTCATTTAAAATGATTTATTACTGATGGTTTATTTTTTTTCAATTCTGCTGACCAGTTTTTTCAGACCGAGTTTATTTTTCAGGATGCTCTTTTTTCTGAAATGCTTTCCATATGCCGAATCCAGATCGATCCTGTCTTTTGAAAGTAATACAACAATAAATTCCCTCAGCTCCACATCACTGAATTTCTTTATTAATTTATTTTTATATTTGCTGAAATCAGAAATTTCCCAGGTGCTCAAATGTGCTTCGTGTTTGTTGTCGTTGACCGGACCCTGTTCCCAGTTTTTACCTATGGGGATATTTATTAAAACATACCTGGATTTATTCAGGCAGTTATCAATGAAATTGAGTGCATCAGATTTTTTAAAATGCTCTACAACATCCCCGCAGTTTATAAGATCATAGTTCCTTTCAGTATTTTTTACAAGCTCCAGTGCATCATCAATGAATATATTATTATAAAAAAATTCATGATAAGAGTTAATATAGTCAGGAAATATCTCTACTCCGTCAATGATCCTTTTCCAGTTTCCCTTGTAATTATTGTCTCCCCAGACCTCAAGAAATTCACGGAAAAGAATTCCCCATCTGCCGAAACCAATGCCTATGTCAAGTATGCTTTTGGGATCTAGTTTTTTAACAAGATCAATGTTGTATGAAATGTTTTGCCAGTTTGAAGTGCTCATCAGTTAAAATTTAAGATTAAATCTTCTTGTAAAATTTATTCAGATAAATATATCCTCCCGCAAAAATAAAATATTCCGTCAGAATTGTGATCACTGCAGAAGCTATGATCCCGTAAACAGGTATAAGTAAAATGTTCATAATTACATTGAGTATCAGACCTGATAAAGTAATTTTCATATTCTCTTTAAATAATCCTGCCCCGTTCAGCATTATTCCGGTAAGATTGTTCAGTGCCAGACCAACTAATGAGAAAGAAAGTATTTTCAGTATCAGGGTCGAATCATTGAATTTATCTGTATATACCAATGTAACTATCTGATCTGATAAAAAAAATAAAATTACAGTAAGTACAAGACAGATCTCTATAAGAAGAACAGAATATTTTTTAAAGAAAGCTCTTAAAGCTGTTTTGTCATTTTTGATTGATGAAACTTCAGTCAATCCGGATACAAATAAAAATGAGAACAGTATGGAAGAGGATTTGTAAATTCCGTAAGCAACATTGTAATAAGCAGTCTGATCAAAATCAGTGAGTTTGGAAATTAAAAGTATATCAATCTTATCATAGAGAAAATTAAAAATAACTGCCAGTCCGAGAGGAAGTGAAAGTTTGATAAGGGAGAATGTACTTTTTAATCTGAAACCTTTGAAAAATATTTCCAGACCATGCTTTTTTAATTCAGGGAAAACCAGCATGATCTGTATCAGTGCGCTCCCTGAAATTATTATAAGAAAAACAAACAGTCCCGCATCAAAGAACAGCGCTGCGGAGATCAACATGATCAATGCCGGTATTCTTGCTTTCAGGATCACATCAAACTGACTTTTGAAATCATTTAATCCTGAAAGGATTTTGTTGAATAAATTTCCTGCTGAGAAAAGATAAACGCTAATCAGCACTAAAGAAATTATTGTAAATGAAATGTCAGGGAAAAATATTTTACTGTAGACGGCAGCTAAAATAAAATAAACAGGAAAAGATAATGCAAACAGAGCAAGTACTTTCGATACGAGTTCCGATGATCTTTCCTTTACTGAAGCAACTTCCTTTTGAAGAAGAACAGGAAGTCCAAGATCAAACAGAATAATGAATATGTTTGCAATTGAAAATACTGTTATGAGTTTGCCGTATATATCAGTCGGAAAAGTTCGTGCAATGATCAGGAAAGTCAGGAAAAAAAATATTCTTTCGGCAATAGTATAGAAGATCACATACTTATTGTCATTCAGTAATTTAGAATACCTGTTTATAATATTTATCAATTAATTCAGTTTGAATTTATCTGACATGCTTTCCATATAACAAAAAATCTAAATCGCCGGATTTAGATCTTCAATAATTGATTTATTTTGCAGGTGTGTAGATCAGATGCTACGGATGATCTTTGCCGGAACTCCTGCAACGACTGCATTTGGCGGGACATCTTCCGTTACGACTGATCCTGCTCCAACCAATGCTTTCTCACCGATAGTCACACCGCACATAATAGTTGCAGATGAACCAATGGATGCTCCTTTCTTTACAAAAGTCTCTTCTACCTTCCAGTCGCTTTCATCCTGCATTCCTCCGTCATCATTTGTAGCGCGCGGGATCCTGTCGTTTATGAATGTTACATTATGCCCTATAAAAACATTGTCTTCAATATTTACACCTTCACAGATAAATGTATGTGAAGAGATCTTACAGTTCTTTCCTATGAAAGCATTTTTCTGAATCTCGACAAAAGTACCGACTTTTGTATTGTCACCGATAGTACATCCGTAAAGATTTACAAAGTCAAATATCTTTACATCTTTGCCGAGTTTAACATTATTTATATTCTTTTTATCCATTTAAATAAAATACTTTTTTATTTAGCTCCTCTGCCAAACAGCATTACGGGGAATGTCTTGAATATAAGCTGCAGATCAAGCCAGGGCGTCATGTTGTTAATATAATACAGATCAAGTACGACCGAATCTTTGAATGAGACCGAACTTCTGCCGGAGACCTGCCATACTCCCGTGCAACCCGGAAGGACGGAATGTCTTCTCTTGTGCCATTCATCAAAGGTCTCATATTCATAAGGAAGACACGGGCGTGGACCTACAAGACTCATATCGCCTTTCAGTACGTTGAACAGCTGCGGCAGTTCATCAAGTGAAGTCTTTCTGAGAATTTTACCGATAGGTGTAATGTTGTTTACGTTTATTATTTTGGATGAACCTTCGTGCTGCTTTTTATCATTCTTTATGAAATCCTTCATTCTTATTTCCCGTGTTTTAGCTTCATCATTATCCACAAGCATTGACCGGAATTTATAAAATTTAAAAGGCTTACCGTCTTTGCCTATCCTGATCTGTGTAAAAAATATTTCTCCTTTTGATGATAACTTTACTAATATTGAAATGATCAGAAAAACCGGTGACAAGATCACGATACCTGTAAAGGCTGCGGAATAATCAAAAATCCTTTTGTAAAAATAATTAATATTCCTGTTTACTTTTGGTGAGAGATCCACTACGGGAATTCCTGAATAAGTATCGGTCTTGATCTTCTCAGGTACGATATTAAAAAGCTCGGAAGTAAGCTTTACGCTCTTTTCAAGCTTTGTGCACCGGTCAATAATTTTCATAAGATTTTCATAGCCGATATTGTCAATCGCTATGATGATCTCGTCAGCTTTGTATTTTTTTACTGACTCGGCAATCTCATTTATCTTACCGACACACTTTATGTTTTTAAAAACAATGTCATCTTTTTCAATATTGTCATCAAGAAATCCCGCTATCTTTATGCCGTAAAAATTTTCAAATATAAGTTTCTCGGCTAAAAGTCTTCCGGACTTACCTGCACCGACTATAAGTACCACACTGTTGTTGAGTATCTTTGTAAAGTTCATGTAAAACGGTTTCAGCAAAAACAATCTTACCAGCGATACTCCGGCCATTCCTGTAAAAAAGAAACATAAGACAAATACTCTTGAAGAAAGAAGCAGATTGAATTTTATTACAAAGGAAAATAGAATTAAAAGAAGAGTACCATATATAAATGATTTTATGATAGCCGTAACGTGAGGAGCGCGGGTCAGAAAGACATTTACTTTGTATAGATAATTATTCTGAAAGAGAAGAATAAATACTATTGAAAAGATCAGAAAGGTGATATAGGTTAAAGCATCATTATCATAGGTGATGACATTTTTGTTAAGGATATTCTTAGTAATATAAGCAGATAGTACGAATGACATAAATACAACACAAAAATCAAAAAATGCGAAAATGTATTTATATCTGGGATAATTCATATTTGTAATTAAATAGATCTTTTAATTAATAGTACAAGAATACATCAATTTATTGTTTGAAAAAATGTTTAATTTTTTCACTTATATATTCTATCTGCTCTTCGCTCAGATCCGGAAACATTGGAAGTGATAAACATTCATCTGCAAGCTTCTCTGTTACGGGGAAATCACCCTTCTTATAACCAAGATGCTCAAAGCATTTTTGCAGGTGAAGTGGCACAGGGTAATGAAGTCCTGATGCAATTCCGTTATCCTGCAGATACTTTTGAAGTCTGTCTCTTTCAGGTGTTGTGATTACATATAAATGATAAACGTGTCTGGCATAAGACATCTCTTCAGGTAAAAAGATCTGTTCGATACTCTTCAAAAATCCTTTATACTTTTTTGCAGCGGCTCTTCTTCTGTCCGTCCATTCTTCAAGATATTTTAACTTTACGCCAAGCACTGCTCCCTGGATTCCTTCCATTCTGTAATTATGTCCGTAATATTCGTGATAATATTTCTTATCCGAACCATGATCCCTCAGCATCCGGATCTTTTTTGCAAGTTCATCATCGTTTGTTGTCACAGCTCCGCCTTCACCAAAAGCGCCGAGATTCTTTCCCGGATAAAAACTGAATGATGCTGCAACGGAAAGTCCCCCTGCAGGTTTTTCCTTGTACTTTGCTATATGTGACTGAGCAGCATCTTCTGCTAAATATATATTATGCTTGTCTGCAATTTTCCTTATCTCATCCATGTCAGCCGGCTGACCGTAGAGATGAACTGCAACAATGGCTTTTGTTTTTGGTGTGATCTTTTCTTCGATCTTTTTCGGATCTATATTGTAATTATCCGGTTCACAGTCAACAAATACAGGCGTTGCCCCGCATAATGTCGCACCCCATGCAGTGGCAATAAAAGTATTTGCAGGGATGATAACCTCATCTCCTTCCTTTAAACCAAGTCCCCAGAGAACAAGATGGTTTGCATCCGTACCGGAACTGACAGCTATACAGTGCTTTACATCATGAGCGTTTGCAAAGTCAGCTTCAAAATCTGAAACTGCTTTTCCTAGGACAAAAGCATTATTGTCTATAACATTTTGTATTGCTGCGCCTGTTTCCTCTTTTATCGGTTCGTGCAGTTTTTTAAAATCTATAAAAGGAATTTGCATCGGGATAAAATATTTAATTTATTTAGAATTAATTTGCAGATTTGTTTTGCGGGATATCAGTTCTTCAAAGGAATAAACTACAAAAAAAGGCAAGGTGGTCATGTATCTCTTGAACATCCTGCCCGGCTGCTGCATCAGTCTGAAAAGCCATTCAAAACCAAGTCTCTGAAATACCAGCGGAGCTCTTTTTATATCACCGGTAAAAAACCGGAATCCTGCTCCTACACCTGTCATAATTCCTTTATTTAATTTATTGTAATTTTCATTCATCCAAACCTCCTGTTTACCGCCTCCGAGCGCTACCCAGATAAAATCAGCTTCAGAGTCATTGATTCTTTTTATTATCTGTTCATCCGTTTCAGCTGTCCAGTTGCCAAATTCCGGACTTAAGCTTCCGGCAATTTGCAGATCATAATTTTCTCTGATCTTGTTTATCAATTTTTCAAGGATCTCACCGGTATCCCCGAGAAAAAAATGTCTTAGACCGGTACCCGAAGTTTTCCGGAAGATCTCTTTCATAAAATCCGGACCCGCAACTCTGTCTATGTCTTTTATACCTTTAATGTTTGCAAGAAGTGAGATCGGTCTTCCGTCAGGCAATGACATAAAGGAATTATTGATCGCAATTTTAAGCATAGGAGAATTTCTGTGAGCATTCACAATATTTCCTGCATCTGTAACACAAATATAATTTTTTGTATTTGTTTTAGCGGCTGTTATCGCCTTATCAGATGAGCTGTCTAAATTGCAGCGGGTTATTTTTATATTTTTTATATAAATATATAAAAATTTTTAACAAATATATTAATTTAATACCTTATTAAATACCCTAATTATATTATCAATATTGGTCTCAAGAGTAAATTGCTTTTGAAATTTTTCTCTTCCTTTTCTTCCCATTTCAATTCTTACTTCCGGATTTTCAATCAGATAATCTATCGCTTCAGCTAATTTCTGCGGATCCTTTTTATTGATCAGTATCCCGGTCTCATTTTCAGTGACAATTTCGGATATGACGCCTGTCTCTCTTACTGATATTACCGGTAATGAAGCTGACATGGCTGCCGGGATCACAAGAGGAAGTCCTTCGTATTTATACCAGCTTGGAAAAACAAATATATCAATTTTGTTAAAGAAATCTTCTTTTTCCTTACCTGTCAGCACACCCGGAAATTTTATACTTTCCTGCAGTCCATTTTCATTTATAATTTTATCGGCTTTCTCTTTTGCTGAATCTTTATCTGAAGGCGATGCACCGGCAATTGTAAATTTCACATCAGGATGTTTTTTAAGAACAATTGCAGCCGCATTTACAACATCTAGTACTCCCTTGCTTTCAAACAGATTTCCCATGAAACCTATCTTCACATTTTCAGAAGTTCTGTTTTTCCGGATATCTTTACCGTCTTTATTAATTTCTTCTGATTGGATTCCATTGGGTACTACTTCGATATTCTTTACAAGTCCGCTATAAACATTCCGGAGCTTCTCTCCGAGAACAATGATTGTATCCGCTTTACCAAGACTCTTCTCTATAAAATATTTTACGAAGAAAGGTGAGCCTTCATAAAATCCTTTCCTGAAATTATCACCTTCATGTGAATGAAGTATGATGCGGGCGTCCGAAAAATAATCAGATACTAAAATAAAAAGCCCGTCACGGAGATAAGGCAGAAAATTTGATGCAACAGGAATATATACAAGATCCGGTCTGAAATCCTTCAGCTTTTTCCGGAGATCAATTATGCTCTTTAAAGCAAGTGTTACATTTGTGAGATCAAGTTTTGAGAGATTCTTAAGATCCCTGTGATCTGATATGTCAAGATGAGCAATATCAAATTCATTTTTTATTTCAGAATTTATAAGATTATTAAAATATACATTCGAACCGTGAACGGGCGGAGGAAGGCTACCGATAAGTAAGATTTTTTTTTTAGGGGGCATCAGAATTTTTAATACTTTCACAAATTACTAAAAGTAATCCATTTTGAAAATCGGATTATCATTCCGTTTTAAAATTAAAATTAAAATAGCTTTTCGGTACTGTGCATCAATAATCAATTTGAATCTTTAATCTTAACTAATTTGTAATTAATTTTTCACCTAATTATTAACATGAATATTTTTAATAAGTCTGATCTCAGAAAATACTTTATCCGTGATGATGCTTTGAAAACTATTGTCAGCATAGTAACGGGAATTTTCATTATATATTTCAATGCCTTCGGCGGTATGCTATTAATTGAGATGCTGTACGAAAGTTTCTTGGGAAGTTTTGATTTAAATTTTCTAAGATTTTTTATTACAATTCCATTGGGTCTGGCTATAGGTTACTTATTATTGAAATTGATTATCAGACTAACTTTCAGATTATTTAAATCAGATGGAATGGAAGAGTATTCTCTTATCAGATTTGTTTTACTTCTATCAATTGTTGTTTACATTATAATACTGGCTATGTATTTCATCTTATATCTGATCAATATTCCTTTCTGATTTTGTAATTAATATATTTTAATCCTTTATTGATCAAAAAGAAATTTACAGAAATGAAAAGGTTTTTTCGATTAAAAAAACAAACTAAATCAAAAAAACTATGTGTCCTTTGTTCATATGCGATAAAAGCCTGCATAATGAATTTTAAAATAATATTACTCCTGCTGTTGTTCAGCATGCTCAATAGCTTTCTCAAATCCTTCCAGCATTCTCTCTACCGAACAATCATTCTTTGCAGTCATATATGCGTTTTCCTTTAATACAAGCGTGACTTCAGGATTATTTATGATCTCAGATAATTTTTCTGATATTGCATTAACATTCCCGTCTTCTATAAGAAAACCATTTACTCCATCTTTTATATATCCGACTCCTTCTCCGTGAAAATATCCGTCTTTCTTTTGAGAAATTACCGGAGTGCCGAAACAAAAACTATGTACCACCGAAAGTCCGAGTCTGCCCGGCATTATAAAGGCATCGCTTATGTATATCCATTTACCTGTCTGCTCTTCATCAAGTATCTCACCTGTGAAAATAATGTTATTTGAACCTAGTTCTTTTGTTAACTCTTTTAAACTATCCGTTTCCGGTCCGTCTCCTACAATTGTAAGGCGAACATCCTCTTTACTTGAATCAAGTTGGGAAAATGCCCTTATAAGAATTTCCACTTCCTTGTCTTTCAATAATCTGCCAATATAAACGAAATGGTTTTTTTCGTTTACACCAAGCTCAGATTTAATTTTTTCTTTACCAGTATCATCAAATTTTTCTTTTAATATGAAAAGCTTTTCAGTGTCAAGTGTGTTTGGTGCAACAAAGAAATGATTTTTTTTCTTTGCGTATTTTTCAACTTCTTCTTTGCCTTTCTCCCAGTAAAAAATAACTGCATCAGCTTTTCCGGAAAGATATAATCTTATCTTATCACTGAAATTATTTTCCGGATCAAATCCTCTTACCGGGTCATATCCGAAACTCCAGAGGATTATTTTGAATTTATAAAATTTTCTTAATAAAAAAAGAATATAGATGTTCAGATTTCCTGTGTTGAAAACTGAAATAATGACTTCCGGTTTTGAATCTAAAATAATTCTGAATATTTTCGAAATGAATATGTTTCCGCTTTTGGTAAAATACAGATTTTTTACTTTTCTGAATGTGGCATCATCTTTAAGATCATCATTTTTCAAAGACTCGTTTTTGTGAGGCTGCCCGTACAGAACCATAGTACCTTTGAATTTATCAGTAAATTTTCTGAAAAATCCTGTCCGGTAATGAGGTAATATTCTTTGAAAAATTATTATCATAAATTATTAATTCCGTATATCTGAGACCACAGCTCCAGATTAATGATCCTCCAGTAAGGAAATTTCGGATATCTCTTTTTGTTGTTGAAAATATATCTGATCTTTTCCGGAATGAGAATTTTTTTATTATTGAATGAATCGGAGTTTAAAATTCCTGCAGTAAAATCTTTCGTTCCGCTTTCTTCCATCCAGTTATCGAATGGTGTCATGAATCCGATCTTCAGATGATTGCCTGTCACAGATGACGGCAGCTTGTCTCTGAATATTTCTCTAAGTATTTTCTTTGTAACTCCGTTGTCCATTTTCAATTTATCGGGTAGTGAAAATGCCATCTCCATAAGTCTGTAATCTATGAAAGGTGAGCGCATTTCTATTGAACTCTGCATCGAGGAATGATCTTCATAGTGAAGTATCTGATTGAATCCCTGATACTGGATGTTGTATCTCATGTAACCGCTGAGATTGCTTTTTGAAAATTTACTGTAAAGCGGATTTTTGAAATATGTATAGTTGTCTTTAATATGATCTGCTTTCAGACAGTCAATAATATTCTCGCTGTATTTTGCACGCAGATATGACCCATATCTTCTCGGTATGATTGCTTTGAATAATTGGGACAAAATGAATTTTTTTGAGAATTTCATTTTATCTGAAATTGCATTTAACTGTGAAAAGAAATTCTGAGGCTGTGACTGAAGTATGTCAAGTAAGAAATATCCTATGAAGTATCTGCCGTAACCGCACCATGATTCATCCGAGCCCTGCCCGTTGAGCACAACTTTCACACCGTGTTTACTTATCTCTTTCATAAGCATGTAATGTGCAAAACTTGATGTGCTGAATACCGGTTCTCCCATTCCGTAAATAAATTTATTGATTTCAGTAGTGAGATTTTCTCCGGAAGGTGACAGTGTTACAGATTCAATATTCTTAAGTCCGCTTAAAACTTCTTTAACAATTACTGACTCATCATAAATGAAACCCGGAAACACTGCAGTAAAAGCCGTTACTTTATCTTCATTTAAATGA
>JAGQWH010000359.1 GCA_020437545.1 Ignavibacteriota bacterium | reverse complement strand
AATTATTTTTACTTTTTCATTTTCCAAAGCACAATTAATGACAGAAAGTTTTGCTTATCCTGTAGGAGATTCACTTACTTCACACGGATGGACATCATTCAGCGGTGGCACAACCAATGCTCTGGATGTTGCAGGTCCGGGACTTGAATTTCCTGGTTACCAGTTACCCGGTATCGGAAATTGTGCAAGGATGAGAAGCACAGGTCAGGATGCATATTATCCGCTTAACTCCAATATCAGTTCAGGAAGCATTTATGCTTTTTTCATTGTAAATGTAACATCCACAAATAATACAAACGGAGTAGGTGATTATTTTTTGGGTTTTCTTCCATCCACGAGTACAACGAATTACACCTGCAGAGTTTATACAAGGCAATCTGTAAATAATCCAAATTTGTTTTCATTTGGTTTGACAAAAAATGCAATCTCGGGTGGTGCGGTTGCCTGGACCGATTCAATATATGCTCTCGGCACAAATTATCTCCTTTGCGCTAAATATACTTTCCAGAGTGGCAGTACGACAGATGATCTTGTGAGTTTATTTGTTTTCAGTTCAGCTCCTCCATCAATTGAGCCTACTCCTGTTCTTCAAAACCTTACAAGTACCACTACAGACGTAAATGACATTGGAAGATTAGCTCTAAGGCAGGGATCTGCAGCTATCGGAGCAGATATGAACATTGATGAGATCTGGGTCGGAACAGACTGGGGAAATACACTTCCCGTTGAACTAAGTTCGTTTACTTCATCAGTTAATTATAGAGACGTTACATTAAACTGGTCAACTGCTTCTGAGCTGAATAATTCCGGATTTGAAATAGAGCGGTCTGACATCAGAAGTCAAACGTCAAATGTCTGGACAAAAGTCGGAAATGTAAACGGAAACGGAACATCTTCTTCTGTTATTAATTATTCATACACTGACAGAGGTTTAGCAACAGGTTCATACAGTTACAGACTAAAGCAGATAGATTTTAATGGTAATTTCGAATATTTCAATTTAAATAATGAAGTAAATATCGGAACACCTTCTACTTATGCTTTATCGCAGAATTATCCTAATCCTTTCAATCCGGCAACAACAATAAACTTCGATCTTCCTACAGACGGAAATGTAAGTTTGAAATTGTATGATATGTCAGGAAAAGAAGTTGCTACACTTGTAAATGAAGTAAGATCAGCAGGATATTATTCTGTTAA
>JAGQWH010000358.1 GCA_020437545.1 Ignavibacteriota bacterium | reverse complement strand
TAAGAAATTGTTTACCAAGCTGAAAGAAGATTTCCCGAAATCAAAATATGTGTTTGAATCTGAGAAATATAAAGCGTCGCTGAATTGAGTATTGGGTATTGGGTATTAGGAATTGGGTAAAAAATAAATTAACATAATTTAAATAATCAGGTGAGTTTAAAGAATAAAATAAATGAAGATCTGAATGCAGCTTTAAAAGCAGGCGAAAAAGAGAAGATGGAGACTCTTCGTTCGATAAGAGCTGAAATTCTTAAGATGGATAAATCCGGAATGAACCGTGAAATGACCGAAGAAGAAGAAATTCAGCTTTTAAGCCGACAGGCAAAGATGCGCAAAGAATCCATCGAAATGTTTGAGGCTGCGGGAAGACAGGATCTTGTTGATAAAGAAAAATTTCAGCTCGCAATTATAAGCGAATATCTTCCCGAACAAATGTCAGCCGATGAAGCTGAAAAGATAATTATTAAAATATTAGCAGATACCGGGATCACTGAAAAGAAGGATTTCGGCAAGGCAATGGGTGAAGCCATGAAAGAGCTTAAAGGAAAAATTGACGGGAAAATCATTCAGGATCTGCTGAAAAGCAAACTTTCCTGATCAGCTCGTAATAAAAATTAACTGCCGTTTCCGCTGTTTCCCGCCTCAATAAATAATTTGAATACTCTCGATATTATAATACTTGTATTGGTTCTGATCCCTACCCTGCTGGGTCTGAGAAAAGGTCTTCTTAAAAGCATTTTTTCTCTGGCAGGTATCATCACAGGTCTTTTTCTGGCAACTAAATATTATGATAAAACGGGATCTTATCTGGCATTTCTTAAAGCTGATCCGAAACTTATAAGTCTTATCTCTTTTATTTTAATTTTAGTTCTAAGCTATTTTGCTTTGACTTATATTGCCGGAAAGATCTCCGGTATAAATGCCGTTACAAAAACGTTTGATAAAATTGCCGGTGTTGCTCTCGGATTATTAAAAGGGCTCATTATTGCCAGTCTGTTTCTCATTATGACAACTAATACTTTTAAGATATTTGATAATAATATGATAAAGGATTCAAAGTTTTATACAATTGTAAAAGATATTGCGCCTGATACTTATAACTTGATCCTGAAATTTTTTCCGGATGCTAAGGATTTTTATGAGGAACTGAATAAAAAATTATTTACAGCAAAGTAAAAAAATGTTTATACAAGAAGCAAAAAATAAGCTCGAATTTGACAGAATAATCAGTAAGATAAAACATTACACTTATTCCGAAACCGGTGAAGAAAAATGTGATAACCTTCCTTTTTATACCGATTCCTCTGCGCTTGAAAAAGAACTTGATAAAGTCTG
>JAGQWH010000357.1 GCA_020437545.1 Ignavibacteriota bacterium | reverse complement strand
TTAATCTGTATTTATAATGACCTGTATTGAGTTTCCGGTCTGTAAAATTATAATTCCTTGGCTCTGAAGTTGTTCCGCTTCCCTGAACTTCTCCGATCTTTGTCCATTCAATTAGGTTGGAATTTGATCTTTCTATTTCGAACTTCTGATTGTTTGTCTCTGCTGTGGTAGTCCAGTTTAGTTCAACATTATTTCCTGATACTATTGAAACAAAATTCTCCAATTCGACCGGAAGCACAAAATAATTTTCAACTATGTATTGATTAATGTTAGTATCCAGTAATGCCTGAACATACTGCGGTGGGGATTTGCTTGTATCTGTTCCGGGAGGATAAGGCGTAAAATAAGCAACAAAAGTGTATGGGGCATTATTCAATTTAAATCTCAAATTTAAAGGCGCAAAATTCCATTGATGACCACTGGTTGTCAGTTTCAATTTTAACATTTTTGTTCCGGGGAAAATTGAATTTATAAAAAAATTCAAATAAGAATATCCTGAACGTCCTGCAACTCCAAGTATACCTACGTCAGGTCCGAAAAAATCAGATGAATCAACCAGAAAAGAAGCAGGTCTTATCTCAGGAGGAACATCAGTCTGATTTCCGAGATTGGTTAGTTTCAGATTCCCAATAGACGGATTCCTGAAAATATTCTTATTGAAAAACCAGAAGTATTGAGCGCAGCAGTATTCAAAAGGATCAATACCGTGCTGTCCAAAGTTGGTCTGAAGCATATAAACATCAAATGTTAAAATACTGTCCTGATCATTTGGTCCGGGATAAGAAGTAATGTTTCGTACTGTCATTGAAAAAGTGGGCCAGGCAGAAGGTGGACTTTGTGAAAGAGTAATTCTTGAAATTATTGAAAGTATGATAAAAACTAAAAATATTCCTGAAGATTTTTTCATAATTACCTCCTTTAAGTAAATATTATTGTTAAAAGTATAACTTTATTTCATCCATTTATAAATACTATATTCTTTATATGGGGTTTTAATATTTATTCCAAAACATTATGCTCTATAATTTACTAAAAATTTAATACCTGATATTAAAAAGCAGATGCTTTAAATCCGGACTTAAAAAATGCTTTTAATTTATAGCGCTGAATTTACTTTATAAGAACCATCTTCTTTGTATTGACATATTTTTGTCCGCTTCCCTCAGCATTGATCCTATAGAAATACATTCCGCTTGTCAGGTTAGCTCCGTTGAACTGAATTGAATAATAACCCGCATTTTCAACTTCATTTACCAGTTTAACAACTTCCCTGCCTGATATATCATACAAAACAATACTGACTTTTCCGTCATAGGGTAACTCATAATCGATCTTTGTAGTTGGA
>JAGQWH010000356.1 GCA_020437545.1 Ignavibacteriota bacterium | reverse complement strand
AGCAAATTAAACATTATCTAATGAATAATGAATTTGTTAATGATGGATTTTAAGTTATATTTGCGAAATAGATTTTTCAATCTAAGAAAAATATTATGAAAACAATCTACTGCTTCATAACAGTTTTTTTTCTGATCCTTTCATTTTTTAAAACTTCTTATTCACAAAGTCCTCCTTCTGCATGGCCGACTTTTTCACTGACAGCTAAAAACTTTACAACTGCTCCGGGTCCCGGAAATCAGGACAGTATACTTTACTGGGATGTATACTTATTGCAGACCAATTACGGTCAGCCGGGTGTTGATCCGTTTGAATTCTGCTGTGCGCAGTACAACTGGTATTTTGATACAAGATTTTTTAAAAATCCCGACGTAGGAAATCTGGTTTTAACAAATCTTGGAGGGCAAACTGAACTACCGCCGGGATTAAGACCGCCAACATTTCAGGTTGACACAGTAAATTACTGGGGTCCGAACACAGGTTTATTGAAAACATCCGGAAATCTTCCAAACTCAAGTATCAACTTTTTTATAAGTAATCAATTTCCCGGAACAAAAGTACTCAGAATGAAACTTACTACGAATGGTCACAGATGGAATCAGACATTTTACGGACCGGATTTGAGATGGAGAGTCGGGGCACCTCCGAATACTTTCCTTGCTTACTTTGTACCAAATCCCCCCGGTCCTGATTCAGCTTATCCGCAATATGCACAATCTCTTCTTGATACAATAACCAATCTGTATGTTTGCGAGGTTTTCTTTTATCCTGTGGAAATGTCCGGATTTATTTCTAATGTTTCAGGTAACAATGTTGAATTAAAATGGACTACCGCTACCGAAACGAATAATCAGAAGTTCGAAATAGAAAGATCAGTTTCCAACTCAATTGAATGGACTAAGATCGGAGAAGTTCAGGGAAGCGGGACAACTACGGAGCCAAGGAATTACAATTTTACAGACCGGAAACTCAATACAGGTCATTATAAATACAGATTAAAGCAGATAGACTTTAACGGGACTGAGAACTATCATGAGCTAAGCGCTGAAGTTATAGTTGGCATACCGACAGCATATGCATTATCACAGAACTATCCGAATCCGTTCAATCCAACTACAAAGATCGATTATGAGTTACCCTATGACGGAAAAGTCAGTATTGTTATGTATGATATTTCCGGAAGGGAAGTTGCTAAATTAGTTAATGAAGTTAAAACTGCAGGTTACTATTCAGTTCAGTTTAACGGAGCAAACTTAGCAAGTGGAATGTATTTCTACAGGATCAATGCACAGGGAAATGCAATCGGACTGAATTTCGTAAACACAAAGAAAATGGTTCTTATCAAATAAGATCTTTTTTTTTATCGTAAGTAATTTTATAAAAGCC
>JAGQWH010000355.1 GCA_020437545.1 Ignavibacteriota bacterium | reverse complement strand
AAGCAAATTTAAATAAATTAAATTTATTTTGGATACTACTAAGATACCTCGCTGCTTGCAGCGAGGTTATTCATTTCCCCGCCGTTTGCGGTGAAAGAATAGAAACAGTTAATCAAGATACCTAGCTGCTTGCGGCGAGGTTATTCATAAAAATTAAATAGCAATTATGACAAACGAAAAAAACATTCAAACTATTCAGCAGGCTTATGCTGACTTTGGCAACCAAAATATGGAAGCTGTTTTAAACGCTTTTGCCGATGATATAATCTGGAATGACGGAAATAAACCGGAAATTCCTTATTCAAAAATACGAAACGGGAAAAACGAAACAATGAGCTTCTTTATGGAACTGGGTAATACAGTTGCTTTCACGGAATTTACACCTCAGGAATTTTATGCTGATAATGACGCTGTACTTGTAAAAGGCTCTTTTGCAGGGAAAGCGATTGTAACAGGTAAATCATTTGCATCGGAATGGGTACATATCTGGAAATTCCGGGGTGACAAGATTATCAGCTTTCAGGCTTTTAATGACACAGCTGCACTTATTGAAGCTATTAATTAAAATTCAGCCAGCCTATGAAATATCAGTACAAGACTCAGTATTTGGAAATATATAATGCTATGTAGTTAAACAGTTTTTCTATTCGAAAACTGTTCAGTAAAGAAAAAGTATATTTGTTTTGATAATTCATATTAATAAATCGAAATAAAAAAAATGAAATTTACATTGAAAATTATAAAAGGTAACAACGATTATCTTGTTGGACAAATAAAGGAAATTCCATCAGTTCTTACACAAGGAAAAACTATTGATGAAGTGAAGGAAAATATTGTTGATGCATTAGAGTTGTACATGAAGGATATGAGGGAAGAGAAAGTTAGCGAAAAAGAAGATCTCATTCTTGAGGAGGAACTTACTTATTAAAAAAATTGAAACGGTAAGAGTTTATAAAACATTTGAATATTCATCAATGTATTTTGCATAGACATGGTGGCAAACATGATGTGTTTGTAAATCTTGCAACGCAAAAGAAAACAACGGTACCCCGTCACCCGGTTTAGATGATGTTTTGTGTAAAGAAATTTGTAGCAATTAGAAATTCCCAAAGTGAAATAGTAAACCATTCCGAACAGAGAAGTTAAGGTCCTGTATCCCCGATGGTACTGCATGGGATGCTGTGCGGGAGAGCAGGATTTGACGGAATTTTTTAAAAACCCGTCATGATTTGTTTCGTGACGGTTTTTTTTTATTTGGGATTGGGGATTTAGGATTTTAGATTTTGGAGTTTTGATTTTGGATTTTGCAGTTACACTCCATCCTATTATTTATTATTAAAAGAATTGATAATTAAATAGTGTACTGCATGGGAAGCTGTGCGGGAGAGTAGGATTCGCCGGAATTTTTTTAAAACCCGTCATGATTTGTT
>JAGQWH010000354.1 GCA_020437545.1 Ignavibacteriota bacterium | reverse complement strand
CCGTATTCCGTGCCGTTAAATGTAAACTTCTTACTTGTCATTCTTATCTGCTATGATTTGGAATTTTAAACCGTGAGCCGCAAGATCTTCTGCAAACTCCTGAGATATTTCGATTTCTTTACCGGGTTGATGCACATTACCGTTCTCACGCCATACATCCTGCAATCTTATTTTTACTTTTTTGTCTGCCATTGATTATACCTCCTGAATTTCATAAGATTTACTTACACCAATTGTGAGTGTAGTTGTCGGAAAATTCGACAATGTTAAACCTGCTGCAATACCTGTCATTGTAGTTGCGGCGAAAGTTGCTGTTGATTTTAATTTAACTCCAACCGATTCATAAGGCATTGATGTTGCTCCGCCCGGTCTTTTAACTGAAAACTGCGGTGTAACTTTTACGATCTTGAAATGCCATTGATAAGTTGAATTAACATACCCGGTATATTTACCCTCAAGGTATGTTTTACCTTTCACTGTATCACCAAGTAAATTGATTAAGTCTGCATCAGACTGCATAAGCGTTCCGGTTGTCTTTCTTGAATATTCATAACTTGTATTTATTGTTTCACCGTCTTCTGCTTTATATTCTGATAACGAAGCAGTCTGGTCAACTGTCGATTCAGAAATATTACCGAGATTGAATAAGTATGTGTCTACTGTTAATGTTGCAGCTGCGTATGTGTCCGGGTCAACCTGTAAAAGAAAAATCTGATTTCCACCCTTATCAACTACAGCAGCTGATTTATAGCCTGTCGCCATTTTTTTGCTCCTTTTATTTTATTGATTAATTTTACTACATAGTTTAAATCTAAATATATCTCATTCGATAATTCAGAGTTTTTATAAAAGATAATTGATGCAATTGTATCAAGCTGCTGGAGTATTACATCCTTATGCTTATCTTCTTTTAAATTCCATAAATAATTTACTATCATATATCTTGCTGTTACCTGCAACGGTAATAACTGAATTGACAATCTTAAATAGTCAATCCCCGCATCGCCATAACCGATTTCTTTATGAGCATCGTATAATAAATTACATATAATAGCTTTGTTGTCATTGTTTAAATTCTTTTGTTTAAGTGCTTTCATTCCGTAATCAATGCACTTCTGCACCTCACCCATTGCATAATAATGTTTAGAGAAAAAAGCATTTCGGTAAGCGGCTTTTTTATCCATTACCATTAACTCATAATTGCGTTTTATCTTTTTCAGCTTATCGGAATCACTCAAACCAATACAGCCCGAGTGAATTATTTTTATATTTGAATCCGCACCCGTTTGACCTTTAAAGAAATCTTCTACTGTTTCGTGAACTTTGTTTTTAAATTTCACTCCCGGAAGATTCTTGAAAGCCCGTATTGATTTATATGGTAATTGCCCGTTGTAAACAGTTGCAAAATAAAAATTGTAATCATTTGAAAAGTTCAAAGTTTTGTTTTCTAAAAC
>JAGQWH010000353.1 GCA_020437545.1 Ignavibacteriota bacterium | reverse complement strand
GTCTGATTTTTACATTTAGAAGCAAAGTAGTAATTGAAATATTAATTGAAAAACTTAGTGTCTTTGTGTCTTGGTGGTAAGAATAAGTTGCGAAGTCTCAAGTAAATTTGAATTTCCTCATCGCAAAGAACGTGATCTTCAGCAGCATCCATCCGTGTTTGAATCTTGATATGTTGGTCGAGCCATACACTCTTGCTTTATATCTGATGGGTATCTCCGCAAATTTAAGATTCATTTTTGAGGCTCCGAAGATCAGATCAAAATCCCCGAACGGGTCAAAGTCTCCGAGAAATTTCTTTGCTTCTTTCAGCTCTTCATAATTTTTCTTTGTCAGAACCTTGGTACCGCATAAAGTGTCTTTTATTCTTTGATTCAGGATCCAAGTAAACATCATTGAAAAAAATTTATTTCCCATAATATTCAAAGTTCGCATTGCATCTTTCTCCATCGGATAAACAAGTCTGGATCCGTTTATGAATTCACCTTTTCCCGTATGAATTGCTTCGTAGAATTTTGACAGGTCTTCCGGCGGAACGGTCATATCAGCATCAAGTATCATAAGTATCTTGCATTGCGCCATCTCAAATCCTTTTCTTACTGCATCGGCTTTACCTTTTCCGTCCTGCTGAGCATATTTAAGATCGTATTCCTGATCTTGTACTTTGGAATATTTATCGCATACAATTTTTATTTCATCATATGTATCATCAGTGGAATTTCCTTCAACAAAAATGATTTCCGTATGGCTTCCCATGCGTGGAATTCTCTGCACTATCTGTTCGATGTTACCTTTCTCATTCCTGGCAGGAACTATTACGCTTACAGTATCAAGTGTTTCCTTTAATCCTTCAGCTTTTGCTATAATAAATTTAGTGAGACAAAATTTATTTATCAAAGGGAGATTCGCAATGAATTTATTTATAAAGCGGGAAAACAGCGGAATATAAAACGGCATAAGAAATTTTCTGCCAGAGCTTATCATTTCATAACCTGTCAGATTCAGAAGGTTTGATATGTCAGCTATATCCAGCCAGTTGTTTCTTACCTGTGGCATTTTGAGTCCTAATGTTTCTGCGAGATTCAGAAATGGCAGCCACATAAAGTTGAAATAAGTTATGATGATCCTGGTATTGTCATTGCAGAGTTTTTTGATCTGCTCGAATGATCTTTGAATATCCTCAAAATATCCGATGGTATCTGAAATTATAACATAATCAAATTTTTCATTATCACTGAAAGTGATATTATCCGCATTCATTTCAAAAAATTCAAAATCAGGATAATTCTTTTTTGCAACTTTCACCATTTCAGGGGAAATATCAATGCCGACACCTTTTGATGGATTAAGTTTTCCGAGCAGAAATCCAGTACCACAGCCAATTTCTATGACGCTGCTGTTTTCCGGTATATTGAATTTCAGAAAACTTACAAGACTATCGTAATAGTATTTGTTTTTATT
>JAGQWH010000352.1 GCA_020437545.1 Ignavibacteriota bacterium | reverse complement strand
TGAATTTCCGGCAATTTATCACCAGCGGGCGATTTTTCTTTGTTTCTTTCTTTTGATCGTTCAAAAGAAAGAAAGTATATCAGAGTATGGTTCATTTCCAATCAAAAATTTTATAAAACGGTTTGGAATAATATAGAGGAATCAAGATTAACTATTATTTATTCTTCCGACGCAAGCGGAGGGGAATTTAACCCTAAGCATTTAAAAAGGATCAAAGTATTTTTTTTCATCACTCAGTTTCAAACACCTAATACTTAATACCTAATACTATTTCAAAAGCATCATCCGTCTCGTATCCGAAAACACATCTGATGAAAGCTTATAGAAATAAGTTCCAGAAGGATAACTTGCCGCATTCCATTCCACTTCATACAAACCCGGCTGAAGCCGGTCATTTACAATTGTTGCAACTTCATTTCCGAGCACATCATATATGTTCAAAGTAACAAACCCGGGTTCCGCAATCCCAAATTCCAATTTCGTAACAGGATTGAAAGGGTTAGGATAATTCTGTCCGAGATAAAATTTTTCGGGAAGAATTGTTCCGGTAAGTGATACTAATGTCGGTGTGCCGGCGTTTACCCATGCAGTATATATAAGATCTGAAATAATGTGAGATGCATTATTGAATAATACATTTGTAAAATTTGCCGCCAGTTCCCAGTAGATCTGATAATAAGTTGTATTGTAACTCCCCGCCAATGACTTTGCAATGCTGTCATATTTCAGAACAGAATCTACATACGTGTAATTATTATACAGAAAATTAAATACATACCCGTTTATATCCGGGACATAAACAGCATTTTCAAAATTATAATAAATATTCGCTGAGTCACGGTTTATAAGTTGTGTTTCATATCTTGAGTGAACTCCTGTTTGATTTGTATACTGACCGTCATAATTTCTTGTAATATGAAGTGGCTGATGACCGTCTCCGATATAATGCCCCAGATCTGAAGCATGAAGCATTGCTTTTTGAAAATTATGAAGCTGAAAATATTTCTTTACCGAATCGACTGTTGCCATTATTGAAAAAGGTAAAATGCCTGTACCATAAACAAAACTGCTCCCGTGAATTGCGATAAGGGAATCAAGATCCTGCGGGATCCTTCCAGTAGCAATAAATTCCGGATAATCATCAATGTCTATATAATGTCTCGGAGATTCATTCGGATCTGTGGATTTCCGGATATCTGCATCTGAAGCATGAGCAGCAAGAGAATCAGCCCAGTTCAGGAAACTCATTGATGGGGGAAGTGAAAATGTTGATCGCCTGTTGATGATCTTATGCCCGTTAGCCCCCCAGCCGCAGATAAATACTACACTTATAAAAAGCAAAGAAAAAAGTATACGTTTATGATTCATTTTTTATGAATATGTTAAAAGTTGAAAGTTAAAAGTTGAAAGTTAAAAGTTGAAAGTTAAAAGTTGAAAGTTGAAAGAATAGCATATGCAATAGACAAACAGTTAA
>JAGQWH010000351.1 GCA_020437545.1 Ignavibacteriota bacterium | reverse complement strand
TATTTGTAAATTATGCATTAAACAATTAAAATTTATAATTTATAATTTTATAATAGATGTCTGATATTGGAATGTTTGGGTATAATAATTTTTTCAAAATCCCTAAATCCAAACAGCACATTCCAAAGAACAGTAATTTTTCACATATTTAATGCATGATAAAAACTTTATTTCTAATCTGCTTCCTGATAAATGTTCAATCAGTATTTGCAGATAATTATTTAACTGACAGTTTGTATAAAGAGCTTTCGAAAACCAATGATCCGACAGAACGATTTCACATTCTCAACAGAATATCTGATGTAAGAAATTTTCTGGGTGAAAAGATCGACTCTGCCGCAACTGTTGAAATGCTGCAAATAGCAGAGCAACTTAATAATGATTCATTACTCGCAATTAGTTACAATCTTATAGGATTATGGTTCTATAACAAAGGCGATAATAAAACGGCTCTTGAGTATCTGATCAAAGCAATTCCTTTAGCTGAAGAAACAAATGATAAAAGAAGAATAAGCTCTTTGTATTTTGATATCTCACAGGTTTATTTTAATCTGCACAGCTATGAGGAAGCATACTATAACATTCTTAAAGGAGGAGAAAATTTACCTGACAGATCATTTGAATATTATGATTATATGCTTATCCAGTATCAGAGAAACATGGCTGAATATTTTATTCTTAAAGATCAGAAAGATTCTGCCCTGCATTATGCACAGGCACTGCTTGAAACCAGTGATAGAACAAAAAGCACTCTTTACAAATTTGCGGCTGTATATTTAAATGGTTCGGTTTATTCCAAAATGGGTAATAATGAGAAGGCAGAAGAATATTTCAGTAAAGCAATTACTTTGTCGGATGCTATAGAAGTACCCGAAGAAAAAATGAAATTCTTTGAAAATTATACGGACTTTTTACTGAGTAACGGAAGAGTATCCGAAGCTTATGATCAGGCAAAAAATTTGATGGCACTTGCCGAACAGAATAAAGATATGGTCATAAAGCTGGCAGGAGCAAATTATTTGAGGGAAGTATTTGATAAAATGAACAATACAGACAGTGCATATTTTTATTCAAAAATGGAAAAGCAAATTGCAGGTGAGATCTTCAGTCAGGGAAACATTGATAAAATTCAGGCTCTTGCTTTTAATGAGAAAATACGTGTCATGGAAGAAGAAGCCAAGAAGGAGGAAGAGGAAAAGCACAGGCAAATGCAAATTCAATATCTGTTACTTGCACTGGTAATTATCACGCTTGTAATTTTATATATGCTTTTCAGCCACAAAATAATTTCAAATCCGGAAAGGATTGAGTATTTTGGAGTACTGGCGTTGCTTATAGTTTTTGAATTTGTGAATTTAATTCTGCATCCGTTATTAGGTGAATTGACACACCATAAGCCATTGCTTATGTTGTTTGGTCTGGTTTGTATAGCCGCATTCTTAGTTCCGTTTCATCACAAAGCTGAAAAATGGATAAAAAATTATTTGTCTGAGAAAAACAAAGCTATTAAAATAGAACATGCAAAAGAAGAGCTTTGAACATTAAGTTAAAAGTTGAAAGTTGAAAGTTAAAAGTTGAAAAT
>JAGQWH010000350.1 GCA_020437545.1 Ignavibacteriota bacterium | reverse complement strand
ACAATCGGTACAGAGAACGCAGCCGGTTCAACAGGTCTGCAGGTTGTTTACAATGCAGCATACCTGCACAACAATCTCGCTATCAAGATCGAGAAAGGTCTTGCATGGCTTGATGAGAATCCGTCTTCAGGTACAGTCACTCCGGGCGGTAGTCAGAGTGTTGATGTTATCTTCAATTCTACAGGGCTTGCAACCGGTGTATACACAGGCGTAATGAATGTCAACAGTAATGATCCTTTAAGACCTGTTAAGACTATTCCTGTTAAACTTACTGTTGGTGTCGTAGGTGTTGAAAATAATGTTACCGGAATTCCTTCTGAGTTTGCATTGAATCAGAACTATCCGAACCCGTTCAACCCGACGACAAATATCAGTTTTGCAATACCTACTGAATCATTCGTATCGATCAAGATCTATGACATACTCGGAAAGGAAGTATCCAAAATTGTAAATGAAACAAAACAAGCAGGATACTATAATTTCAACTTTGACGCGTCATCTCTGTCAAGCGGTATGTATTTCTATAAGATCGAAGCAGGAAACTTTGTGCAGACAAAGAGAATGCTTCTTATGAAATAAATGTTCAATGTAAAATTTACAATGTTCAATGTTGAATTATTGAATGTTGAATAGCACTAAATAATTAAAGCCCGGGGATTAATCTCCGGGCTTTTTATTTAGCATCTTCACAGAGTCATTTCGCTGTATAGTATATAAAAGTCAGAGTAATTCTTAAGCGAAAGACTCTGTGAGCTGTTCAATCCTGATCATGTTTTCCCATAGAGTTTTCCGCTTGGTTTGTTTTAGTTTGATTAAATGTATATTGCGTATTATTTCTGCGATTTCAGGATGTACAGTTTCTCACTATTTCACTATTTTAACATGATATTGCAATAAGTAACCCATTTTTGAGTTGCAAAATTTTATCTTTTAAAATACATTAAAAAGGAAACAGATATTCTCTGTTTCCTTTTTTATATAATATATTTTTTAACTTCAAATAATATAAAATGAAAAAAACATTACTGCTAATTTTGATTTTGCTGATATCGGGAGTTTCATTCTCCCAGGTCAACAGGATCACAGACAGGCTTCAGCAAAAAATGATGTCGATCAATCCTCTCGAATACACGAGAATACTGATCGTATTCAGCGATCAGGTTGATATTGAATCACTTGATAAAGAGCTTTACAGAATTAACGCAACAATGGAATACCGTTCAAAAACTGTTATAGACGCGCTTCAGCTTAAAGCCCGTCAGACTCAGGGACCTGTAATCTCTCTTTTGAAAGAAGAAAAGGATAACGGTAAAGTAAAAGAATTCATTGACTTCTGGGTTACAAATTTAATTTACGCAGAAGTTACTAATGATATTATACTTGAGCTTTCGAGAAAGAATGAAATTCAGATGATCGATCTTGATGAAAAGATCACTTACGATAAACCATTATTTGATGAGTATACGCCTATGGGTAATGCTACTGAGTCATCTGAACCCGGTCTAAAAGTTATCAAAGCTGATCTTTTATGGAGGCTTGGAATTACCGGCGTCGGCAGAACTGTCATGCATATTGACACAGGTGTGGAC
>JAGQWH010000034.1 GCA_020437545.1 Ignavibacteriota bacterium | reverse complement strand
TTCAAAAGAAAGAAGGTAAATCTGAGTACAGTTGAAATTTATTCTATAATTCTATAAAACGTTTTGGACAGAGTTGACTTATTTAAACTTATTTAAACTTATTAGTATTTTATTAGTCGCAATAAAAATTTATTTTTGCACTTATGCTTATACAAAAACCTAAAGGTACATACGATATTCTTCCCGAAAAAGCATTTCAGCGAACATTTCTGGAAAATAAAATAAGAAAGATTTTTTACGATTTTAATTACAGTGAAATAAGAACCCCCACTTTTGAAAAGACTTCTTTGTTCAAACGCGGAATAGGTGAAGAAACTGATATTGTTTCAAAAGAAATGTATACTTTTAATGAAAATGAGTTTACGCTTAAGCCGGAAATGACAGCTCCTGTAGTAAGGGCTTATCTTGAAAACAGTTTGTATAATGAATCTCCTCTTCAAAAATTGTTTTATATAACAAACATGTTCCGGCGTGAGAGACCTCAGGCGGGAAGATTCCGTGAATTTTCGCAATTTGGTGCTGAAGCAATTGGCAGCTCAGATTATCTTTCCGATGTGGAAATGATCCTTCTTGCAGATTCGATTTTAAAAAATTTCGGGATTAAAGATGTAGCCATTAAAATTAATACGATCGGAACAATTGCAGAAAGAAATATTTATCTCGAAGAATTCAGGAAATATCTTTCAGGTCATTTACCTGAACTTTCACCGGATTCACAAAGAAGATTTGAAAAAAATCCACTCCGGATACTTGATACAAAGTCAGAAAAAGACCTTCAGATATTAGCTGAAGCTCCTGTGTTATATGAATATTTAAACGAATCAACCAAAGAGAATTTTGAAAAGATACTCTCGGCTTTACGATCTCTGAATTTAAATTTCATAACTGATTACAAGCTTGTCAGAGGTTTTGATTATTATACTTCCACTACTTTTGAATTCATATCAGATTCACTGGGCGCACAGAATTCACTGTTTGGGGGTGGCAGATATGATCTGTTAATTGATCAGCTTGGAGGGAAACCGACGCCGGCTATAGGATTTGCAGCAGGAATTGAAAGACTTATGATGATTCTTGAAAATGGAAATTTTGAATTTCCATCAGAAAAGAAACTGAAATTATTTATTGTCACAATGAATGAAGAATCAAAAAATCTTGCTTTAAGACTTATTTCAGATTTAAGAAATAAAAATTTAAGATGTGAAATGGATTTTTTAAACCGAAGTTTAAAATCACAAATGAAAGAAGCCAACAGACAGAATGCTGAGTATGTTATTGTCATAGGTGAAGAAGAGATACGGACTAATAAAGCAAAATTAAAGAAAATGTCAGATGGTTCTGAATTGGAGATTTCAGATATATCTGATTTGAATTCAGAAATATTGAATTGATTTTCTTATCTAGTTTAAATCCCAAATTAAATTTAAATAATCTTTAAGTAATCAATAATTAATCTTTAAGTAATTCATTAATCAACCAAATTATCTTCAAAAATGAGAACACGAGCTGTAAGACCTGATAAACTTGATTTTGAATATGAACTTAATATTTCAAGGTCTCATGATGATATTTTAAAAAAGGATTTTATATTATTTGAATTCCGAACAAAAAAAATATTTGAGAATTTTGCATACAGGATAAATGTGATCCCGGAAATAGATCCTGAAAAAAAAGAACTGGAATTTAATATAGAAGGGTTATCTGCACCGAGACTTGATATTTCAAAAGCAGGTCATGCAATTTATGAATATAAATTCTTTGAATTTAAGAACATTGAATATGATCTTAAACTTATGAAATACAAAAAAAGCAAAACACTGTTTAAATTTAAGATAAGTCCCAAAAATATTAAACTTACACTTGATCCCCCAAAAAAATTCATTAAAGTTTTCACGGAAGGTAATTAATGTATCCCAAATTATTTGAAATAGGACCGGTACCAGTATATAGTTACGGATTAATGCTTGGTATCACATTTCTGGTAGCAAGCTCTTTGTTCAGCCGGGAATTAAAACGTAATGGGATGGATGAAAATATAAGCGTCACTATTACTTTCCTCTGCCTCATAGGAGGTATTGTCGGCTCCAAGCTGTTTTATGTACTTGAGGAATGGAATTTCGGAGGAGGTCTTCCTTTATCTTCATATTTCACAAAGGATGTTTTACTTTCTCCTTCAGGATTGACTTTTTACGGTGGGTTAATACTTGCAATAATTCTTGTTTTAGTTTACTGCAGATCAAAAAAATTATCTGTTCTGAAGATATTTGATCTTATGGCACCGGGCGCGGCAATTGGTTACGGATTTGCAAGGATCGGATGTCATCTTTCCGGTGACGGTGATTATGGAATTCCGGTAAACGGAACCATGTGGGAGTTTCTTGGATACAGTTATCTGAATGGAACAGTTCCGACCAAACCCGGAGTTCTTGTTCACCCTACATCAATTTATGAATTTATAGCAGCTATTTTTATTTTTCTGTTTCTATGGAAAAGGAGAGATAAATACAAAACCGCAGGTATCATATTTGCTTATTATCTCATCCTTTCAGGTATAGAAAGATTTATCATTGAATTTATTAGATTGAATCCAAGGATAGTATTTGGATTAAGTCAGGCTCAGATTATTTCGCTAGCAATGATTGCAATCGGATTTTTTATATTATATCCGAGGATGAAAGAAGAAAATGCATTAAATTTAAAATCCAATACAGTCACTTGAACAAGGTAGTAATTTATTCAAAACCGGATTGTCATTTGTGTGAAGAGATGAAATCAATTGTTTTGAAAATTCGAAAAGAATGTAGTTTTAATTTTAATGAGATCAATATAAATGATGATAAAATGTTATTTGAGAAATTTAAAGAAAAGATCCCTGTTCTTGAAATAAACGGCAGAATATTTGCAAAATTCAGGATTGATGAAGAAAAGCTCAAGTCCAGACTTTTAAGCATTTAAGAATTCGCTTTTAATAAATATCGATAACTGTTATTTTATGAAATCAATAATTAAAATATTCAAAAATGACAAAATTTTATAAAATTACAAAAAGCATAACTATATTTATATTGTTTGTTTTTATCATCTCGGAAGTAAAAGCAGAAGATCTTGATCTGAATAATGGCATTAATGATAATGTGCCTGCAGCAGGAACTAAAACAAAGAAGTGGTTTTTGGGTGGTAATGTCGGCGCTACTTTTGGTGATCTGAATCAGATAAGCATTTCCCCTCTTGTAGGTTACCAGTTCTCACCTGAGTTCTCCGGCGGATTGCAGTTCATTTATAATTACTCCTGGCAGACAGTTAATGAAGGACAAAGTAACCAATCATCAATAAATTCAAATACTTTCGGAGGAAATGTATTTCTCCAGTACAATCCGATCAGTGAATTTTATCTGAAAACGGAATTTGAATACGATTCCTATTCTAATTTTCAAACTACTCAGAATACTACTATAAATCAGGCAGTACCATTTCTGTTTCTAGGAGCCGGATACAGCAAAAGAATATCTAAAATTGCTACTGTTAATGCCGGGATAAAATTTGATCTTCTTAATAATATAAACTCACCTTATCAGAGTGGCACACCATTTTTTTATGTGGGCACCGGTATTGGAATCTGAGAAAATATATTAACTGTCCGGTATTTATAAATCTTACTTGTTTTCATACCGGAATAACATTTAAAATGAGCTGAATTTATAATTTAGCATAAAAAATAAAAATCATGTTTTGGGAAAGCGGTTATTATAAATTCCTTGAAATTCTACTGTAACATTAGTATTTTGGCAACATTCAATAAACTAAATAAGAAATGAAAAGAACATATCAGCCAAGTAACCGGAAGAGAAAAAACAAGCACGGTTTCAGAGAAAGAATGGCAACAAAAAACGGCAGAAAAGTTATTGCACGCAGAAGAGCCAAAGGCAGAAAAAAGCTTACAGTAAGTGATGAATTTGTAAGACATCCTTAGAAATTCAGTTAATGGATAATAGTGAAGAGTCTAAAAGCGTTTATAGACTGGGAAAAAATGAAATATTAAGAGGTCACAATTCTTTTAAAAACGTACTACAGAATTCCAAAACTATTTCTACAGAGTATCTAAAAGCATTTGTTAATAAGCAATCAACTGAAGCAAATATTACAGAATTTTCAAAAAGCCCGCTTTTTACCGGTAATGTAAAAGTGGGCTTTATTATTGCAAAGAAAAAATTCAAAAAAGCAGTAATTCGGAACCGTATCAGAAGAATTTTAAAAGAAGCTTACAGGCTGAATGAAAGTCATTCAGAATTGTTAAAACTAAAACTGAATATTATTTTTACTTTAAATGAAAATGGTTATGAATTATTCAGGAATAATACAAAATTAAAACCAGGTTTTATCAAAAATGATATGAATTTACTTACTGCTAAAATTAAATTAAAATACCCTTCTCTTTGAGTTATATAATCATATTTGTTATAAAAGTTTATCAAAAGATATTTTCCCCTATGTTTGCAGGTTCATGCAGACACTATCCATCCTGTTCGGAATATGGAATCGAAGCTTTTGAGAAACACGGATTCTTCAGAGGTTTATATCTGACTGTCAGAAGAATACTCAGATGTAATCCATTTTTTGAAGGCGGATTTGATCCTGTACCAGATGAAAAGGATCTGAATAAAAAATATAAAACACAAAAAATAAAAATTTAAGAATTAGAATAATTAATGGATAAAAGATCAGTACTTGGATTTGTATTAATTGGAATTGTACTTATGGTATGGCTTTATTGGAATTCATCCAATCAGCAAAAGGCTGTTCAGAATATACAACAGAAAAATGACTCTGTAAATATTACAAAAAAGGGTGATGAAATTAATGACCCTGTTTTAAAAGACACTGTCTCTGAAAAAACAGATTCAAAGGAAACTACGGATTCGCTTAAAAATGATTCTCTGGTTCTGAAATACGGAAGTATTTTCGGAAATAAAGCAATTGGTGCTTCCGATGTACCTCAGGAAAAAGTTATTATAATTGATAATGAAAAAGTTCAGCTCGAATTCAGCAATTACGGCGGTGGTCTTAAAAAATACACAATAAAAAATTATCAGACCTGGGATAAAAAACCTTTACAGCTTATTGACTGGAAGCAGGGAAAGGAACTTCATTTATTATTTACTTCAAAAGAAGGAAGACTTATAAATACAAAAGATCTGGTATTTGAATCTGATTACAGCGAATGGAAAAATGTAGATCTAACAAGTGATTCCGAATTTAAACTGCAATATTCATTAAATATTACTCCTGATGGTTCTCAGAAAATATTGAAGACCTATACTTTTTTCAGTGATAAATTTGAATTTGATGTGAATTATGAATTCATTAATCCGGGTAAATTCATATCCGACAATAAATATCAGGTTGTATGGGAATCTTCTCTAAATCTGACAGAATACAGGAGTGATCAGGAAGCGACATTCTCTGAGGCTTTTGCTTACATGGGCGGAGAACTGGAGACTCTTGACGCAAATAAAGTCGGTGAGGAGTTTAAAGCTGATTATAACGGCAATACGGATTATGTGAGCACAAGGACAAAGTATTTCGGATTGTTTATTATCCCTGACGGACGCAAGGGTGACGGAGCTTTCATGAGCGGTTATAAAGAGGATCTTAAAGATAACGGATCAAGAGAGCATTATTCTATAGCAATCAAGATGGATATAAAGAATGATAAGATGGAATCATCTTCATTTAAAATTCTCATAACTCCGCTGGATTATAAAATACTTAAAGCTTATGAACTTGAACTTGAAAAAACATTAAGGTTCTCACTTGATTTTATAGTCAGACCGATTGCTCAGTATATAATACTTCCCGTATTTTTATTTCTGCATAGTCTGATCCCGAGCTGGGGAATTGTAATTATTCTTTTTGCTTTCCTGATGAAAGTGGTATTGAATCCTCTTACGAAAAAGCAGATGGAATCGATGAAAAAGATGTCACAGCTTAATCCTAAGATCACTCACATAAGGGAGAAATACAAAGATGATCCGGTAAAGGCTAATCAGCAGATAATGAAGCTATATAAGGAAGAAAAAATAAATCCGGCAGGCGGATGTCTTCCTATGCTCCTGCAGCTTCCAATACTATATGCATTGTTTGGAGTATTCAACTCGACAATTGAACTGAGAAATGAAAGTTTTCTCTGGATCAAGGATCTTTCTTCACCTGATGTAATTCTGAATCTTCCATTCAAGATACCGATATTCGGAATAAGTCAGATCTCAGGTCTGGCACTGGCAATGGGTATAACAATGTTTATACAGCAGAAGATGACAATTACTGATCCAAAGCAGAAAGCTATGGTATATATTATGCCGGTAATGCTTACATTATTGTTTTTCAGTTTTCCTGCAGGATTGAATCTGTATTACTTCATGTTTAATTTATTTTCAATAACACAACAATGGTGGACAAATAAAAAGAATCCAAAATCCGCTGTTGAAGTTGTCACCGGGAATAACACATTAAGCAAAAATTCAGGTAATTCAAAAAAGAAGAGTCTTCCGGGACCCAAAAAATAAAAATTAAAGAAAATTTTGGTCAATCCCAAAACCGTTCTGATCGTTCAGATAGGTAAGATAGGAGATATGATTCTCACTACTCCCCTCTTCAGGGAGATTAAGAAGTTATATCCTGATTCTGTTTTATCTGTTCTTGCAAGTGAATTGAATAAAATCATAGCTGAGAATGATCATAATACAGATAAAGTCATTACTTATAAGAAAAATTTTCAGTCCACTTTTCAACTTTTTTTTTCTTCGGTAAAAAATCAGGATGTCTGGATCGATACAAAAAATAATTATTCAAGAACTTCTTCCATTCTGCCGAAAATCTTCAGACCAAAACTTTCACTAGGCTTTAATTTTTCAAAACCCGTATTTGATATTGACCTCAAAGATTATCAGACTGGAAATCATGCTACGGATATAAATCTTTCACCTTTGAAATATTTCACGGATAAGAGTTACTCACAAAAAGAAAGAATTCCTGAAATAGATATTCCTGATTCAATAAAATTGAAAACAGATCAATTTATAAAGAAGGATTCGAACTCTGCAAACATAGTAATCAATATTTCAGCAGGAGATGAAAGCCGATATCTTCAAAAGGAAAAGTGGGCAGAAATAATATTGGGAATCGGAAAGCGGGAGAATATTAAAATTTACCTGATTGGTATGGACAGAGACAGGGATATAATAGATTATTTATTAAGAACAACAGATACTCTGAAAGTAAATTACATTAAAACCGAAAACATTTTAGAAACTGCAGAAGTGATACGAAATAGTAATATTGTTATTTCTCCGGATACTTCTATAATTCATATTTGTTCAGCTTATAACATACCTGTAATTGGAATATATCCGGATCTGAAATGGAATCTTGAAAAATTTTATCCATTATCCGATAAAAAAGAAGTGGTTGTATCCGGAAACAAAGATAATATAGCAGATGTAACTTCAGCTCAAATAATTAAATCATTTGAGTGTCTGTTTAAATCAGTAAGTTAGTGGAAATGCCGAGAGTCGAACTCGGGTCCGGAAAGAAGACCATTAAAACTTCTACATATTTAGTCTGCACTTTTTAAAACATCACATTTAACGGGCAGGCAGACAAGCCTTAATAAATGCTATTCTGAAAGAGTTTCATCATTAAAACTCAGACAATTTCAATGACTAACTTATCTTAAATGACGCTTTTACCACCCCGATAAGTGAGGACAGATCAAGCGAGGTTGCTTATTTTATTAAGCAGCCATAGCGTAGTTATTTTCTACGTTGTTGTTGTTTAATTTTTTCTGCTGTTTTAAAGTGATAGCATGCAACACTATATGCAGTTCTAACCATCTTTCTCCCCGTCGAAACCGTTGCATTCCCGGGAAAATTTTCAAAGAACAATTTTAAGCTGTTTTGATATTGGATGAAGACGACGTTATGTTTTCCTTTTCAGAGGTCTTCGAATCTTTGCTTTCATCCGCAACACCGGAATCTTCTGACTTGGCACTGTATAATATTCCAATAGGAACTATAACACAGTATCCGATTATCAATAGTATCGGAGCTACAATAGTTGGTAAAAATCCATCCACTGAATTTTCCGACATCAGGATATAACCAAGGATTATCAAAACAATTCCTGATGCTATGATCATATAATTTTTTGATGTTAAAGCAAAATGCAAATGACTTAACTCTCTTTTAGTTTTTCTTGCTTTAATATTCTGAACATTTTGCTGTTTTGACTTTGCCATAAATTTATATATTATTTATTTATTTTTGCTATTTCATTATAAAAATGTGAGATACTTAAAATACCTCTGTGAAAATTAATCAGATTAAAATGTTCATCAGGAGAATGTATGTTTTCATCCGGTAATCCAAAACCAAGTAAAATAGTAGGGGCATTCAGAATAGACTGAAATGAGCTTACAACAGGAATTGAACCGCCACCTCTGGTGAATAAAGGCTTCTTACCAAATCCTTTTTCCATTGCAGTAACTGCTGCTTCCATTCCCGGTGAATCAATTGGAGTAATTGCTCCTTTTCCGCCATGAAGAGATTTTATTTTTACTTTTACTGATTTTGGCGAGATCTTATTCACATACTCTGTAAACAGTTTTTCGATTTTTTCCGGCTCCTGATCAGGTACCAGTCTCATTGAGATCTTCGCATAAGCTTTTGAAGGTAAAACAGTTTTTGCTCCTTCACCCTGAAATCCTCCCCAGATGCCGTTACAGTCCAGTGTAGGTCTTGCTGAGTCTCTTTCAAGTGTACTATAGCCCACTTCGCCAAAGAGTTCATCAATGCCAAGATCTTTTTTATATTTTGCCTCATCAAAAGGAAGCTTTTTATATTCTTCTCTTTCCGCATCTGAAAGTTCGATGACATCATCATAAAATCCGTCAATTAAAATTTTCCCTTTATCATCCTTAAGTTTGCAGATAATATGAGCCAGAGCATTTATGGGATTATCAACTGCACCTCCAAACTCACCTGAGTGAAGATCCCTGTTAGGTCCGGTTACTTCAACCTGCATATACGCCAATCCCCTTAATCCGTAACAAATTGATGGTGTTTCACTATCAATCATCCCGGTATCAGAAATTACAACATAATCACATTTAAGAAGCTCTTTATTTTTAATTATAAAATTATCAAGATTTACACTGCCTATTTCCTCTTCACCTTCAATAAGCATTTTAATATTTACCGGTAATGAACCGTTATTTTTCATATGCGATTCAATACTTTTAAAATGTATAAATACCTGTCCCTTATCATCTACAGCTCCGCGTGCATAAATCTTACCATCCCTTATTGTTGCAGAAAATGGAGGATCTGTCCATAGATCCACAGGATCTACCGGTTGAACGTCATAGTGCCCGTATATCAATATTGTAGGCTTATCTTCACCGGCATGAAGCCATTCACCGTAAACAACCGGATGCCCGGGAGTTTCCATGATTTTTACATTTTCCAGTCCGGCAGACTTCATTTCTTTTTCGACAAATTCAGCACAGGTCTTCATGTCTTTAACATTTTCCGGATTTGTACTGATTGAAGGGATCTTTAAGAATTCCTTTAACTGTTCTACAAAATTTTCTTTATTGCCGGCTATATAATTTAAGATTTTTTCCATTAACGTTGTTTGATAGATAATTAAAAATGCGATTTAAAAAACCGCATTTTTATAAGTTCAATTCAGAATTTCAGTATTATTGTTGTTTTTTTTGTTCGAGTCTTTGTAGATCTTCTTTAGCGCTTTCACTTTCAGGATCTATTTCAATTGCTTTTTTTATACTTACGATTGCGTCGTCAATTTTTTCCAAAGCTTCTTCGGAACGGGCTTTCCAAAGCCATGACTGAAAATAAGCATTATCAAGATTGTTTACGATATCAAATGCAGCAATAGCATCTTCGTATTTTTGTAAAGAATAATAGCAAAGACCTTTATAGACGTAAGCAGCAAGTTGTTTACTACCTAAATCAATAGATTTGTCAAAACTAACTATTGCTTTTTCATATTCCTTTTCACCGAACTGTGCGACACCCATTTCATAAAATATTACATCATCTGTACTGTCCGCTGCAATTGCATCATTGAAACTGTTATATGCACTGTTATAATCTTTTTTCTTAACATAGATTTTTGCTAACTGAATAAAATCTTCTGTATCATAAAGATTTTTTGGCACTTTATTGAAATACTCCAGAGCTTTATCATACTCATCTTTATCATTATATACATAAGCCGTGTATTTATATGCAGATGAAAGATCTGCGTCAGGATTTTCAGAAATTATTGATTGCAGTTTGGAAAGAGCTTCATCATATTTTTTCTGTCCGTAAAGAACCTTTGCAATATAAGTTTGTCCTTCTACAGATCCCGGCTGTAATTTATCATATTTCTCAAAAGCTGTAAGAGCTTCGTCATAATTCTCGTTAAAATAAAGTAATCTTCCTAATTCCAGATATCCGTCTGCAAAATTAGGATTCAGCTGAACAGACTGTTTAAATTCTCCAAGAGCTTCGTTATATTCTTTTTGACGGAAATAAACTTTTCCAAGTCCATAATGCGCGCTGGCATTTGAAGATTGTAAGTTTAAAGCCTTATTATAATTGTCTACTGAGGGTTTAAATGCTCTTCGGAAATAATAAGCATCTCCCAGTCCTACGTATACATTAGGATTTTTACTGTCAACTGTTGTTGCAAAAGTAAGTACAGTTATAGCCTCATCAATTTTTCCTGCTACAGTATAATTTTTTGCCTGAGCAAGTAATACATCCACATTTTCAGGTTCTTCCTTGAGTGCTTTTTTAAAATAAGTATCAGCTTTGTCGTACTCCTTTTTTTTGCTGTATAGATTTCCCATAGTAGTTAAAGCTCCGATTCCTTCATCATCTTTCTTCAATGCTTTCTGAAGATTTGTTTCGGCTTCTTTTATAGAACCAGTATTTAAAAGAGCAAGTCCGTAATAATAATAACCTTCATAGCTGTCATCACCTTTAACTGCATTTTTTAAAAGATCAACTGCTTTAACATAATCCCCTCTTTTTGCAGCTTCTACACCGGGATCTATATCCTGTGCATAAATATTAGCAGAAATAAAAATAATAAAAAATAAACTGAAAATTTTTTTGAATGTTTTGTTCATTATAAGTTTAAGTTTTTAATAAAATAATTAATTTAATTGAATGGTCCTTACAGGCTGACTAACAGGAACAAGACTATTCTTAAGTACAATTTTCTGACCATCGGTTTTAATCAGAAAATTAATCAAACCCGTAGCGAGACTTATTCCGGGATCGCTTGATAAAATATAAATTGTTCTTCTGTATGGATATTTTGCATTATATAGCAGTCCCTGATGGAATTCGGCAAAATCTTCCTGAAATCCCGATTCATCGATCTTTGAAATTCTGAGTGAGCTAACAGTAGTATCTGTTGTATCCTGTTTTCCCAATGATAACCAGTTCATAGTTATGATTCCAATTGCATTTTCATTTTCCCTGATACTGTTAAGCATTTGAACTGAAGTGGAACACATGACAGCTGCATTAGTATAATCAAGATTTCTCAATATGCTGTCCTGTATATATTCATAAGTTGCCGAATTTTTTCTTTGAATAAAAATTTTGATCTTATTGAGATCACCTTTAAAAAATGATTTTGCTTTCTGGTTTTGCTCTTCGTCCTGTACTTTGATATCTGTCCAGTATTTATATTCGCCCGAAAAAATATTTTTAAGATCAACTGAGGTTACTCTTTTGATGGGATTATCATTATTGACAATAAATCCAATACCGTCAATAGCCAAAGGATGCTCAGTAATTTCCATTTTATTTTTTTCAACAATTCCTCTTTCTTCTTCATTCAGATTTCTCGAGACTACAATAAGTTTTGTATCCCTGTTAATAAAATCCACAATAGCATTTTTGGTTGGAACTGAATTCATAAGGATTTTGGCTTCCTTATTTAACCTTTCAAATTCAGCGATCTCTGCTTTCATCAATGGTTCAACATTTTCATCCACTACAATTGACATTTCTCCTGAAGTTGAAACTGATTTTATCTCATCAAAATCACAACCACAAAATTGTATAAATATAAGACTTAAAAATATATGTATTAAAGGTAATTTCATTATTTATTATTCAGTAATTTTTCTCTTTCATCATTTATTCTTTTCCTGTTCTCTTCCATTTTAAACTGTTTTATTTTCGAGAAGGAATTTACAAAACGATAAACGCCATAGATCATTAAAACTATGCCAAGCATAAATTTTGAAGTATCCACTTTTCCCGGGAATAAAATCCCTGTAGTAAGAAGAATTCCAAAAATAAAAGTAATAAAGGCAGTAAAAAAATTTATAATAATTGAAGCATTCAAATCAGTAGGATGTATTAAAACATAATGGTGATAAAAATATTAACCTTCACAATAAAGAATCCAAGGAATCCAATTATGAAGGTTAATTAATATGATAAATCATAAAAAATTGACGCTGTTAGTTGTCATCACTTTCTTCATCATCAGAAGATTTTTTCTTATCCTTAGAGCTGAGTGTAAAACTAAACGGAACACTGACCCAGCATTTAACAGGCTGTCCGCCCTGTAAAGCAGGTGTAAATCTGAGTCCCATAACTTTATCTGATACTTCATCTCTGAAGATATCCGGGCCGCTAATACCACCTACTTTTACAACAGATCCATCAGTTCCTACTAATACTTTTGCCACAACTCTTCCTTCCATTCCAGATTGTCTTGCAATTTCAGGATATCTCATTGAACCTTTAACAGATCCAAGATTAACAGCAACCGGAGCTTTTTCAACTTCAAACTGCTGGAAAATTTCTTTTTTCTTTTCTTCTTTCTTTTCTACTTTTTCTTCAACTTTTTTCTCAACCACTTTTCCGGAAAACTCTGTTGCAGTAACTTTATTAGGATCATCGGTTCCTTCAGATGCTACGGGAAGTTTTACTTCTTCAAGTTCCTTTTGGTTTTTAAGCTGAACCTCTTCAGTAACAAGTTTTTTTGGCACTGGCTCAGGAGCTAATGCAGCAAGATCCTTTAAAGCAACATCTTTGGGAAGTTCCGGAGGTACTTCATCAATTGGTGGTGGAACATCAAGATCAGCAAGTGTAATTTCCCTTTGTTGATTTTCAAGGTCTCGGGCTTCTTTATCTTTAGCCCATAATATGTAAGCAAGACTCGATACAGAAAGAATTACTGCAATGATAATGGCAACAATTAATCCTCTTGTAACAAATTTCTGATAAAGTCTTTTTAACTCAGGAGCGCCGTATTTCATATTCTTACTTATTTGTGAGAATACTGCGTAACTGTTGTCTAAGTTTTGTGACACTTTAACCTCCGTTTTAGGAATTATAAAAATTGTTTAAATATATAACTTAGTTAATTTAATTTTGTTCCGTAACTTAAAATAAAAATTAAATAAATAAAAGTTACTTAATAAATAATCTGATATTTTCTTTTATCTTTTGGGACCGAAATAAGGAAGAACACCTATCGGATTATAAAAGTATTTTTTTACTAAATCAGCACTCGAATAAATGTCTTTTCCGGAATCTTCATTGGAAAAATGCAAATTCCCTTCTTCATCCTCACTTACAAGCTTTATATATTCATCATTATCAGTTAATACAATATCATCATAACTTACTGCAGTATATAGATCATCTCTTTTTTCATAAAATTTCAGATAACTTCTGGGCAATATCTGCTTTTCCGGAATCTCCTTATCATAACTAATATATACACCCGATACAGGTATTACTTTAGGATCTATTATAAATCTTGCCCTTTCTTCTGTATAATATTTACCGTTTAAAAGATTATATAAATTTGAGGCAAGCATTACTTTATATTCATCTTTTGTATATTCTCTTTCATTTTTAAATCCCTGAGGTGCAAATGCAACTGTCCTTGCAGAATAATTTTTTAAAGCCAGTACAAGTGTTCCTTTTGGACAATCGGCAAATAGTTTTTTTGCATCTTCATGTTTCATTCTAATGCAACCGTGAGAAGAAGGTCTTACACCAAGATGAACATAATAACCTGTTCCGTCTATTGAGTGAAATCCTATGCCCTGATTAAAAGGCATGAAATTATACATGTTTGCCGCATTGAACTGGGAAGACTGATGATGTTCCACTTTATGAAAAATAGCAAATAAACCCGGTCTGGTTTCAAGAGCTTCCGGATCGCCGCCTTTATTGTTGCCTGTTGATACGGGATATTTAACAGTTCTTCCGTCTCTCCAGTGCTGATACACCATTTGTTCATTGATCCTTAGCTCAAGCCAATTGTCAAGATCTGTATATACAGTATCCTTTAGTTTTCCCGAAAGATCTTCAGATGATAATATATTATAATTACCAGAATTTTTAATTTCTTTTCCGTTGGTTTCATAAGATAAATATTTTTTAACGGAAACATTCTCTGAATTAAAAATGACAAAAAAACCGGATAATACAAAAACTAAAATAAATAGGGGTAAAACGAAAACCGGAAAATTCAGTTTTCCCCTGTTCAAATTATTATCCTGTATATTGTTGGAACTATTGACTTCTGACATTTAAATAAATTTTGTAAAAATATTAAATAAAAAGTTAATTTAAAACATAAAACAAATTGCAAGCACTTTAATTTTATATAACATAACGAATTTATTTAATTAAAGGTTTTAAGTTAAACCTGATAATAATCAGTAAAATTTGGTAATAAAAATTGAGGGGAATCTATATTATAATGCTATCCGAATTTTCCTGTAATATATTCCTCGGATAATTTCTCGCGTGGGTTTGTAAACATTCTCCGGGTTTTTGAAAATTCAACCAGTTTGCCCAGATAAAAAAATGCTGTCATATCGCTTACTCTTGCTGCCTGCTGCATGTTATGTGTTACTATCACGATCGTATAATCATTTTTGAAATTAAAGATCAATTCTTCGATCTTTGCGGCAGATATCGGATCCAAAGCACTTGTAGGCTCATCCATAAGTATTATTTCAGGATCAACAGCAATGGTCCTTGCTATGCAAAGTCTCTGCTGTTGTCCTCCCGATAAACTCATAGCAGGGGTTTTCAATCTGTCTTTTACTTCATTCCAGAGACCTGAATGAATAAGATTTTTTTCAACTACTTCATCATAATCTGACCTTTTTTTGGATCCGTTAAGTTTTAATCCGGCAATGACATTATCGTAAATTGACATAGTAGGAAATGGGTTTGGTTTTTGAAAAACCATTCCAACCTTTTTTCTTATGTCAACTGAATTATAATCAGAAATATTTTCACCATTAATGAATATCTCACCAAATACTCTTGCTGAAGGAGTCATATCATGCATTAGATTCAGGGATCTCAGGAAGGTTGATTTACCGCATCCGGAAGGTCCGATTATGGAAGTTACTCTGTTTTTCCTGATCTTCAGATTAATATTTTCTATGCCGGCTCTTTTATTAAAATATACGCTAAGATCGTTTGTAAGAACTGCGGCTTTGGAATTTAATTCCGACTCCTCCTGAATTTCAGGATCAATTTCTAATTCAATATTATCGTTATCATTATCCATAGAATTATTATCTTTCATTAGATTTTAAAGATTTCCTGAAAATTTATTTCTAGTAACGAATCTTACCAATAAATTTACAACAAACACAAGAAAGATCAGAACAAAAGCTCCTGCCCAGGCTTGCCTGTGCCAGTCTTCATACGGAGAGATAGCATACGTGAATATCTGAAGCGGCAAAGCTGCCATCGGCTGATCAATTTTCGTTTGCCAGAAAGAATTTCCAAATGCAGTGAAAAGAAGCGGTGCTGTCTCCCCTGCTGCTCTGGCTATTGCAAGAAGAATGCCTGTAATAATCCCTGACGATGCAGTAGTTAAGACAATCTTTAAAGTGGTTTTCCATCTTGAAACTCCCAAAGCTAGAGATGCTTCTCTTAATGACATCGGTACCAGTTTTAACATCTCCTCAGTGATCTTGGTTACTGTTGGTATCATAAGTATGCCTAAAGCAAAACCGCCTGCTAAAGCTGAAAATCTCTGCATGGGAATAACAATTACACCATAAGCAAATATACCGATAATAATGGATGGTACTCCGCTCAGTATATCTGTCGTAAATTTCACAATTGATGAAAGAAAACTTTTTGAATACTCGGATATATAAATTCCTGACAAAACTCCTACGGGAATACCTATTAAACCACCTATTGAAATAAGAATTAAACTTCCTACTATGGCATTTGCCATTCCACCGCCTTCTTCACCGACCGGTTTAGGAAGTTGAGTAAAAAAATCCACATTCAGAGAAGATATTCCTGATTGAGTCGTATAGAAGAAAATATAAATAAGCGGTATAATAGTAACCAGTCCGGCGAGTACGCATAAAGATATCATCACAGAATTGATGAGTTTCCTGCGTTTAAGATTTTTCGGATTTTTTAAAATACTGTCTTTACTCATACAAAAAATTATACATTAAGCATTTCTTGTCACACTATAAATCAATAATCTGGCAAGTGAATTTATTATAAAAGTCACACCAAACAAAATGAATCCAACTTCGATCAATGAACTTATGTGCAAACTTCCGGAAGCTTCAGCGAATTCATTTGCAATTACCGAAGCCATGGAATATGCAGGTTCAAATAAAGAAGCTACTATCTGAGCCTTGTTTCCAATCACCATCGTTACAGCCATTGTCTCGCCTATAGCTCTTCCCAGTCCCAGAACAGCTCCTCCGAGAATACCGCTGCGGGCATTGAGTAAAGCCATTTTAATGGCTTCCCATTTTGTAGCTCCGAGCGCATAGGCAGCTTCTCTCTGTGATTTAGGAATTGCCTTCAGTACATCTCGGGTAATAGCTGAAATTATAGGAGTTATCATGATTGCAAGAATGATAGAAGCAGTGAGTAAACCTGTACCATACATATTTCCCTGAAAAAACGGAAGGAATCCTAAAGTTGATTCAAGCATCGGCTGAATAGTGGTTCTCATAAAAGGTGCAAAAACAAATATCCCCCAGAATCCATATATAATACTCGGTATTGCGGCGAGTATTTCTATCAGAAAACTTATTGGAGTCCTTACAGATTTATGCACTATTTCTGATAAGAAAACTGCTACACCAATGCTTACAGGGAGAGAAATTAATAATGCTACTATTGAAGATACAATAGTTCCGTAAATAAAAGGAAGCGCTCCAAAGTCTTCTTTTACCGGGTTCCATTCGGATGAAAATATAAATCCAAATCCGAATTTATCGCGGCTTTCGGCTGAGTCATTGAACATTTCCAAAGCAACGTAAAATACCAATGCCAGAATGATCAAAGCAAATATAAGAGTGAGATTTTCAAAAAGAATATCTCCCAGCTTTTTTTTACTCTTAATTTCTTTTATTTCTTTTATTTCTTTTTTTGAATGTTCCGTAAGACTCTTTATATGTTATGTGTTATAAACAGATTAAAATACACCATTGAAGACAACGGGGTATTTTATTGGTTTATTCAAAATTTATTCAATGAAATTGTGATAAACATTTGGAATCTTAATTTAAATATTTGAAGCAATATAATCGATTATCAAAAAGAAGACTCTTTGAACTCAAAAATACTGACTTAATATTTAATTTTATTTACTTTTTCTAATGCTTTTGCAACTACTGTCGGCGGCAAAGGTGCATATCCGAGATCTTTCGCAAATTTTTCACCGTCATTCAGAGCCCAGACAAGAAATTCCTTAAGGATTTTACCTTTAAATGCATCTGTCTGATTTTCATAGATCAAAAGATAAGTGTAACTTGAAATCGGATAGGATCCTTTACCTCCTGCATTTGTTATTGACTGTCTTAGATCTTCAGGCATTTCATTTATCGACTGATCTGCTGCATTCGTAAGTGACTCAAGACTCGGAGAGACAAATTCACCATCCTTATTTTTTATGTTCGCATATTTAAGATTATTCTGTAAAGCATATACTAACTCTACATAACCGATTGAATACTCAAGCTGTTTAACAAGTCCGGTTACACCTTCATTACCTTTTCCACCCTGTCCAACGGGGAATTTAACATCTTTTGCAACTCCAATTTCAGATTTCCATTTATCACTTACTTTTCCGAGATAATCTGTAAGAACATATGTTGTACCGCTTCCGTCTGTTCTGTAGCAAACTATTATATCTTTGTCCGGCATCTTTGTATCAGCATTTTCCTTTTGAATCAGAGGGTCATTCCATTTTTTAATTGTTCCCATATATATTCCAACGATTGCTTCGGGGCTCAGATTGATATTTTTATCTATTCCCGGTATGTTATAAGTAATTACTACAGAGCCAATAACTGTCGGAAAGTGTATGATTTTGTTATTATTTTTTGTATCTGCTTTTTCTATCTCTTCGTTACTCATCGGACTGTCAGAAGCGCCAAAATCTACTGTACCTTCAGTGATCTGCTTTATACCTCCGCCGCTGCCGATGGACTGATAATTTATCTTTGCTTCCGGATTGATCTTGGCATATTCGTTAAACCATTTTGAGTAGATCGGGTAAGGAAAGGTAGCTCCCGCACCGTTCAATTGTCCGCCGGAAGATGGTTTCTTAACTGAAACATCTTTTTTCTCTCCGCAGGAAATTAAAGTAACTGCTAAAAGTAAAACTGTTATTATTCTTATCATTTTATAAGTAATTTGTTTAATTAGAATTTTTCAAAATACTTATTTTAATCTTTATGCAATGTTAAGAAATTGTAAACAGTAGATGATATTTGTCAGTTTTTTGATTTTTCAATTTCTTAAAACTTTGGAGAGAAAAAATTTTATTTATTGTTAAGGCTAATTTTAAAATACAATCAAAACTATTTCAGTATGATCATTTTTTTAACTGAAGAGTTATTACCTGAAGATAATCTGTAAAAATAAATTCCGCTTGATAGATTATAATTAACAGTTGATAATTGATAATTGTATGTTCCGGGCGCAAGTATTTCATTTACAAGAGTCAGCACCTCCCTGCCCAACTGATCATAAACTTTCAATGAAACAAATCCGGTTTCCGTGATTCCAAATTCCAGACAAGTTGCCGGATTGAAAGGGTTTGGATAGTTTTGTTTTAAAGAAAACCCGGCAGGTATTTCAGAAGATATGTTCTGAATTCCAACCGTACCTCCGGAATATTTATAAACCCTGTCGCCGACTGCATAGGCAAGTGTATCGCTTAAAAATCTGAATCTGTTCACATTGATCCCCCATCCTGCTTGAGACCAGTTTGCCCCGCCGTTTGTCGTCTGATAAGTCGGTCCAGTCCAGCCTCCAACCCATCCTGTATTTTCATTTACAAAACCAATTCCTTCTTCATCATAATTTCTGAATGGGATCTCAGACCAGTTGTTTCCGCTGTTAGTTGTTTTTAATATGTATGCAAATCCGGTAAAGCGTTCAATACTTACATAGCCGGTATTTGAATTTATGAAAGAAATTTTCCAGCACCACTCAGATTGCCGTGGTGTAACATGAACTCTGACCCATGACAATCCGCCATTGGTAGTTTTGACAATAACGGCATTTCCAAGAAGATTGTCACTGTTTCCCCCTACTGCAATACCTGAATCCGGAGACCAGAAATAAACATCTATTAAAGTCTTAGCAACTACCGTATCTGAAAAGACAAGATTCCAGGTCAATCCTTTATCAGTTGTTTTTATGACCCGTCCCGAACCGAAATATCTTCCGCATGCATATGCCAGGTTACTGTTTACAATACATATTCCGCATATACCCTGTGGTCTTTTGCCGTTTATATTTGATACGGGAGTCCAGTTGAATCCGCTATTTGTTGTTCTGTATAATACTTTATTGGAATCTGAAATGAGTGTTCCGAGAAGACCCGTATTTTCATCAAAGAATCCGACACTTCTGAACTGATCTCCGAATGTCGAATTAAATACTGTTGTCCAGTTATTACCGCCGTTAGTAGTTCTGTAAACCTCACCTTCATATCCGACACACCATCCCGTATTTTCATTGATGAAATAGATATCTTCGTTTCTACCGGAACCGGTAATTCCCGGAGAATCAGGAAGTAATTTCCATTGTAATGATTGAGAATAAATGCATTCAGATGAAATTATCAGAACTAATAATAAAATAATTTTCAATATAGATAAGATTTATTTTAAAAGATTCATATGCTTAGTTTTAAAAATTACGTGCATGGCAGATGATAATTGATAGTTGATAATTGACAGTTGATAATTGTAACTACCGGAGATAGTGTATCATTGACTAATATAGCATCCTCCATTCCAAGAGAGTTATAAACTTTCAGAGTAACACTTCACCGCGGCGGATCAATTTCTAAATCCCAATCTGCTGATGCTGACAAAATTTGCAGTTGGATTCAATTTTAACTATGAAACTAATCAATCCTAAATTTTAAAAGGGGTTTCTTTTTTTCTGATTAATCAACTATCAACTATCAATTGTAAATTATCAGTTATTTCAAAAGCATCATACGTTTTGTTTCAACAAAATTCCCCGCTTCGAGTTTATAATAATATATTCCGCTAGCAAAATTACTGCCGTCAAAATCCACTTTATAATTTCCCGGAGATAAGTTTCCATTTACAAGTGTTTGTACTTCCCTGCCGAGTCCATCATAGATTTTTAATGTAACAAATCCCAATTCCGCAATCCCAAATTCCACATTCGTAGTTGGGTTGAACGGATTAGGATAGTTCTGCGAGAGCGAATATTTATCCGGAACTATTGATGATAAATTATTTATACCTACAACACCATTCGGACCGCCTGAGAAGCAGATCAATTTACCGGTTCGGCTTCCGCCTATGAATTCAGAACTTGAATTTCCATCAATGCTTTTTATTCCGGCTACCTGCTCTACAGTATTGGTAGTCGGGCTTCCGAAACTGTATTGAAACAAAACCCTTCCGCTGTCTCCGCTTACAACATATATATTACTGTTTTGCGTACCGGCCACTATCTCGTGAATACCATTTCCATTTACATCGGTCAGATAATCGACTCCGTGAATATAGTTGCCGTCGAGAGGATTAGACCAGAAGATATTCCCTGTTCTTGAATCAACTCTGTACAAAGATTTTGGACCGGAGAAAACCAGATCCTTGAAACCGTCGCCAGACAGATCATCCATTAATCTTAAATTACCGTCAATACTTGCTCCGAAATTCTGTGACCATAAAAGCAATCCGTTATTTCCCGAGAGCACGGAAATAGTTCCGTTGAATCCAATGAAACTTGCAATGTCAGTATTTCCGTCATTATTCAAATCCTGCATTTCCTTAAGATTCCAGACAGTGCTTGCTGTAGGGAAAGTCCAGGTTAAACCTCCGGAGTTATTAAAACCATTGATTCCGTATGGTCCGCCGTTGGAACTGAAATCAATTGCACCTCCCGTTGAAGATGATGTAATACTGTGAGTGAAATGTGCATTCTGTGATGAATAGAAAATAACACTTCCGTCAAGCGAGTTAAGACAGATCGCGGCATGACGACCGGCTCCTTTACCTTCGCCGGTTGCGGCTACAAGTATGTCTTTTCTCCCGTCACCGTTATAATCTTTTGTAATACTAAGTCCGTTGATATCTCCGTCTGAAAGTATAGTCGAATCACCATAAGTCCACAGAAGTTCGCCTGTTCTGCCTGAGAGAGCGTAGACAAGTTCATTGTTTCCGCCGGTACCAATCACTACATCTTTGATCCCGTCTCCGTTTATGTCATCCATGATCTGCATACCGTCTTCATAAACAACCGAACCAGATACAACACTGCTTTGTCTTGTATTGAATTTCCATAGTGTATCATCTGTAACAGATGAATTTCCATTATAGCAGATCGTCCAGTAATTATCTGTTGCGACCATTACATCATTCTTTCCGTCGTAATTCACATCAGGAATTTCTTTCATTGACATTACTTTAAAATTATCAGCAACAGTATTAGGATTATCAGGAATATTTCCCTGCCAGAAGATCTCTCCAAGAGTAGTTGCATTATTAACACCTGTTCCGTTCAGTGGAATTCTGAAACTTGAACTATTCCCCGCATTTGATAAAATCTTTAAAGTATCTGAAAAAGCCGAAGCTGCATTTGGATTGAACCAGACACGGATAAGCTTAGTCTTCTGTGAATCAATTGTGATCGGATAAGTTACTGCAGTAGTATCAAATCTGAATCTCTGTGAATTTGTAGATATACCGGTAATATTAAGCGGTGTTGTGCCTTTGTTTAATATGGAAATATATCCGCCGCTGAGAGAATTAATTCTTCTTGAATTGTAATTCAAACTTGAAACTGAAGATGAAATATGACTTCCGTTGTAAACACCTTTTCCATACAGATTTACGATTTTAACAGGAGTAACTGCATCGTTAGAAGAAATTCTGAGCTGGCCGGAAGTTGTATCAAATACAGTCGGAGTAAATTTTAAAGTATAGTTTTTAGTCTGATTCGGATTCAATGTATCCGGTACAAAATTCGGACTGATCTCAAATCTCGGATTAGTCATATTGAAATTTGATATAATAAGTTTTGCGGTTCCGGAATTTGTAATATTAAAACTTCTGTCATTTATATTTCCAATTACCGTATTTCCAAAATCAATATTATTTGAACTTGTTGTGATCTGAGGATTTCCTGCACCTGTTATAGAATATTTATAAAGTGTCTTATACAAAGATATGTTACCGCCAATTCTGTCTGCAATCAGCCATAAGTACTGACCATCCCAGTGAAGACCTCTCGGCTGACAATCACCGTCCGGATCAGGAGTTGCAAAAGAAAATAATGTATCTCCGGTAGTTTTACTGTAAGCGTAAATCCTTTCAGGATCAGGTCCGGGAGTCGTATGAAAAAAATCATTCACATAAAATATTGTATCGCCTTTGACTGTTATTCCCTGTACCTGTCTGCCTCTTAACGGAATTGTATCAGTAATTAATCTTGTATTTAGATTAATTTTATATGCATATGCAAAAGGATAACTGGTAAAGTCAGGAGAGTAGATCGAGAACCAAATTCCGTCACCGTCAAGAGCAAGTCCGCCGACACCTCCGCTTGCTCCTCCTATCAATGACGGAAGCTGAATGGTATCAAGCGCAACACCCGAAGCGCTGACTTTGAATAATCTCGCACCGGCAGTCCGGAACTGTTCTGCAATCCAGTAGCCCGTTCCGTCCCAGACGAGTCCGTGATTGAAAGAATACGGCGTAGTCAGACTATCAGTGATTATACCTGTTGTAGTGACAGTATAAATACTGCCGTTATTATCGGTAGCTATTTTAAGATCATTGCCGATTTTAGTAATGCCCCAGAATGAATTGTACTGAGAATAGCTTGGAAATGGATAAGATGCAACAATTGTCTGTGAGTAAGTATTAGAACTGAAAATTACAACTGATGCAAATAAAGCAAAGATTGTAATAAATTTTTTCATGCTATGATATTTAGTTAAACTCTTTAATTAATATTTAGTATTAATTTATGCTAAATATTTTCAATGAACAATTCCAATTTGGAATGTGTTTGATTTTGGGATTTTTGATCTTTGATTTTGGATCTGTGAATGATAAAAAATATCCTATTCTCAATATTAAATCCAAAATCAATAATCAAAGATCAAAAATCATATCCGAGCCGCGGTTGGTGTTGCTCCATCCACCAACCGCTGTCAGCTTATTAGAAAATTATTTTACTTTCAATTTTCTCCCCCGGCGGAGTCTCGAAGACTCCAAGATAAAAACCTCCAAAATGCTCTTCTTTGAGCCTTCGAGTCTTTGAGGCAGGCATAGTGGTTTCGTTTTCGGACAGTTTGTCTGCCGGGGGAGAAATGTTTTTACTGAAATATATTTCACTTTTTTAGCAGCTGATCTGTTTCACACTTTTTTGCGATACCTTCACTTCATTTTGCATTAACTCAATTGAATTTTGTGTCACCTTCACTGAATTTTGTTTCACATTCAGTCTTCTTTGCACTACTTTCATGCACTTTTGCAGTACATTTTTGAATTTTGTGTCACATGAATTGAATTTCTTGTCACCTCAATTTTGTTTTGCGGAACATTCAGTCCTTTCTGCGATAGCTTCAGTCTTCTTTGTACAACTTTCATCCCTTTTTGCAGTACCTTCACTCTTGTTTGTAAGACATTCATCCCTTTTTGCAGTACCATTTTTGAATTTTGTGTCACTGTTTTATTCCTTTGCGGAACATTCATTTCGCTTTGCGATGGCTTCAGTCTTCTTTGTACAACCTTCATCCCTCTTTGCAGTAACTTCATTCTTGATTGTAAGACATTCATCCTGTTTCTCAGTACCATTTTGGAATTTTGTGTCACAGTTATATTCCTTTGCGGAACATTCATTTTGCTTTGCGCTGAAATCAGATCTCTTTGTTAAGGATCTGTATTTCTTTGTCCGCCGTCTCCGCTTGTTTTTGCTAAAGCCGGTATTCTTTTAAAAAAGCCCGTTGTTCTTATTTTAGTTTTAACCATGATTCTTTTAAAACTCTGCTTTTTGTTTTCCATGATCATTTGAGCTGCGGTTGGTGTTACTCCGCCGTAGGAGTAATCCACCAACCGCTGTCAGCTAACGAGAATGATAAATTTCTTTTCAGTAGTTTGTTAAATTCATTTCTTAATTGATATTAAAGAAACTTTTTAAACGCTTAGTTAAGTAATGGGTTTAATTAAAATCAACCCTTCAGAAAAAGATTTTTGTTTTCACTGAGTTAAATTTGAATAAAAAAAATGGCATCCGGAACACTGGACGCCATTTGTATATTACTGTAAATTACTAATTTTCTTTCTCAACTTACTCATCTATTACTTAACAAGAACCATACGCTTAGTCTGAACAAACTTCTTACCCGAATTATCTACAGCTTCCATTCTGTAAAAATATATCCCGCTTGAAAAATTACTTCCTTCAAACTGAAATTCATACCTTCCGGTATAAAGCTGGGTATTAACCATTGACTTAACCTCTCTGCCAAGCATATCATAAACAATTAATTTTACTTTACTATCAACGGGCAGATCGAAGCTGATCCTAGTTGATGGGTTGAATGGGTTCGGATAGTTCTGTGATAAATAATAAACCTCAGGAACTATATTTGCGTTTTTGTTTTCCAGACTGCCTTTCCCTGCATCAGTGATCTTATTAATATCACTGCTAACATTATTTATGTGTTCTGAGATATTAATCGGTTTCTTTGGCTTAGCAATTTCTTTCAAAATTTTCTTCGTCTCAAGTTCCTTCTTTTCGTTTTCATTGGCATTTCCTTCTGAAACTTTCTTTTCCAATGTTTTAACAATTTCAATCTCTTTATCTCTTCCGGTTTCAAACGACTTAAACACATTTGTTTTGATTTCTTTCCGATCCTCTTTTGTAAAAATATATTTATCATACTTCTCTTTAGGATCATCGTAAAGAATTTGGGATTGCTCAAAGTCATCAACTACCATTTCATTTTTATCATCGTAACTCGTAACTCGTAACTTGTAACTACTTTCCCCGCCGCCTTGTCCTTGAATCAAAAGACTTGTGGCGGCATAGTCCCAGCTTGCTGTTAATGATTCATAACTGTACGGATTCTGATCCATGATCTGCTGAAAACCTGTCATAGCTGATTCATATTCACCAAGCTTAACTTTGCATTTTTGGATGTAATAAAAAGCTGATTTGATCAATGATTCATTTTCTGAATTATTAAGAATCAGATTTTCGAGAAGAGTTTTTAGGTCTGTGATCTTGTTGCCTGCAACATCCAATCTCGAACTTGCAAGAAACAGTTTTGAAATTATACCCGAACTCTGATCACCTGTATTACTGCTGTCATTCAAATGATTACTTAGATAATCCTGACAATTTGTAATTACTTTATTGTAATTTCGCTTTCTTGTATTAATGTTAATAGAATCCATTAAACTCTCAGCAGAAGAAATTTCTGTAATAGATTGTATATTTGAAATTGATCCACCACTTCCGCCTGGCTTATAATAAATAGTGTCATTCATTCCGTTTTCCAGATCAAAAACTAATTTTTCTTCAGGCTTTATTATCTCACAACTGTATGGTTCAAAATTATAAATTACAGGAGTCCCACTTCTCCATTTTACATTATGAACTGCATTTGTGTTGTTTGATGAGATTTGATAGCAATTACCATAAACATCTACAGGCTCATTTCCTGAATTTTCCGTTAACCAACCGGTAAGATGGAATGTATTTCCAAATTGGTAATTGTTCAAATTGAATATATTCTCTCCTTTATATATATCAAAGTTTGATTTATGGACAAGTAAACATTTCGAATCAGTGCCTTTTGATGTAATCACATTCAATCCTCCTGTATAATATATCCCTGAATTAGCAAGACTCATATTACTCTGTGCATAACCCTGAATCCCGATT
>JAGQWH010000349.1 GCA_020437545.1 Ignavibacteriota bacterium | reverse complement strand
GACAGATTAACTTTGAACTTATCGATCTCAGATTTAAGAGGACGATATTTCAGGAATGCCTTACTGAGAGATTTCTTAGGAATCTGAAGAGTAAGTTTCATCTGCCGGCTGAAGTATGTGTTAGGAGAATAATGTTACAATCTTTCATGCTTTCTAAATTTGTTTCCTTTACAGAAAAAAGTTTAGTCAAAATATTAAAATAATTCTGTAAATACAATTTAAAGAATTTCCAAATAGACAATTAGTATTAATAAGAACACATAAAAGCCTTCCCCTTAAGATAGAGTCTCAAAACTAAACAATTAATTTTACCACAAAGGCACGAAGGCACAAAGATTAATATTTTTAAACTTATTTTCTTAGTGTCTTTGTGACTTGGTGGTGGGAATGTATGTTATGAGACAGACCCTTAAAAAGTGGAGTCCGCCGCGGCGGATGGGTGGGGTTGGTGCAAAAAGTTTATAGTTTACCAAAATAGATTCCCGACAAGAACATTAATAAATAACAAAAAACCCCGCACAAAAAACATGCGGGGTTTAATTAAAGGAAGAACAAATATGAAAGAACAATAGCCGACTGGCGTCGACTAATACAAACATAATAAATTATTTAATTAAAAAATATAAATAATTGTAACTATTTTATGATTTTATGATCCGCTCCTCATATCTTCCTGAAAAGTATTATTACCAAAATAGTCTTTACTGCTTATCTTACCGTTTATAATATGAATTACAGATTGAACCTTTCTTTTCATTACGATCTTTCCAGCTTAGGTGATTAATTCTCTATTAGTTTTAGATATGTTACTTCAATGATTATTACCTTCACTTTTTAAAACCGGGATATTCTTTATCTGCATTATCTTCCGGCATTTCCTTTTCAAGATTATTAAAATTTGTTTAAATAATATTCAATGAAGCTCGTAGGTTACTCTATGTCTAACAGTGGTATAAATTGAAATTTCAAATACACCATTTTTAATGAATTTTTCAAATAAATTTTAATCATTGGTCTTTCTGACAAATAAAATAATCTATCTGACTTTATCATGAATTCCCCGGACAATATGAGATGTATTTCTGACTTTAGCCGGGATCTGCCTTGGTGTCTGAGAAAATTTCCTGATATATATAGTGAACTATCTGACTGTTAGAGGGAATTTTCTGACTATTTGATGAAGTTTCCTGACATTCTGAGGGAAATTCCTGACAAATCCTGTGATCTTTCTGACTACAATATGAAAACTTCTGACTTTATGAGAGATCTTCCTAACCATTTTGGGAAACTCTCTGACTTTATGAGAATACTTCCTGCCGGTATGGGTAAACATCCTAGCTAATTGAGAAACCTTCCTGACATTATTAGAAATTCCTCTGAATTTGTGCGATATATATCTGATGAGTTACTTAGTTTTTCTGACAGTTACCGGGATTTTCCGGATATTGTTGGAGATCCGCCGGACATAATTAGGAATACAGCAGCATGTATTGGGGGTTGAGTTGTTATGATGACTTTGAGGGTATTCCCATGTTCAATGTTCAATCCTCCGCGTCGGATCCATGCTCAATGTTCAATCCGCCGCGAATT
>JAGQWH010000348.1 GCA_020437545.1 Ignavibacteriota bacterium | reverse complement strand
AAATTTTTTACAAGGAAGGAATCAATTTTTAGATCTTTAAACTGTTCTTTGATTTTTTCAAGCCGGCTCATGTTTTTTAATGAAGTTTTTCTGTAATAACTTGCAAAATACTCAATATGATAGGCAATTTCAATCCAGGATTTTAACGATCTGGAATCTGGGATTTTTGATTTTTGATCTTTGATTTTTGATCTTTGATTTGTTTCATAACTAACTTTCAACTTTCAACTTTTAACTTTTAACTTTCAACTTTCAACTTTTAACTTTTAACTTTTTACTTTTAACTTTTAACTTTTAACTTCTGCGTAAGCTGTTTTAAGTATTTCCTTTAAAAGTCTTTTATTTATTTTATTCAGATCAATATTCGTCCATCCCTGTAAACCCCATTTATTCGGAACGGGATAAACTGCTCCGGATTCATTCTGACTGAATATATACTGATCATTTTCGGACAGCTTGACACAGCCACGGTTTTCCTTTTCATTCAATGTTGCGAAAATCCTTTTTCTGATACGGAATGATGTTTTTTCAAAATGAGGAGACTCTTCTACTTCAGGAAAAGAGACCGCCATTTTTCTGAATTCTTCGTTGTTTATCAAAATTTATATTTTTATTGATCTTATCTCAAAACTCATAACTCATATCTCATATCTCATAACTCATAACTCATATCTCACAACTCATAACTCATAACTCATAACTCATATCTCATATCTCATATTAAACTTCCATCATTAAAATTTCTAAATTACTGATCCTTTATTATTAATTCCTATTTTAAAATTATTTATGTGATGCATTAATAATTTCCCTGAACTTAACTTCTTCATATTCAGAGTCTTCCCCCGGATACCTTAAAATATCGTCATACTTTCCTGTTTGTTTTGCCATTGCCCAGATTATGCTTTCGCCGGCAGGAAGAATATCAGGATATTCAGAATAGACCGGATCCGTCCATGCTTCTTCAGAAGATACTATCTGCCAGTTTTTATTTTTAAATGTCAGGATAAGATCTTCAAGAAACAGAGCGCTTGTAAGATTATGATGAAGAAGAAGCACCTGTTTGACTTTCCTGCCCGTCAGCAGGGTTGCAATCGAATCATAGAATTCTGCTCTTTCCAGAATATGATCAAGATAGATCTTTTTGTAAATACTGATATCTGTTTCAGTATTTGATTTTAAAGTATCATTTAAAAGCTGATTCACATACCAGTCTGAAGCATCTATGGCGACATATCCTTCTTTATAATTCATCTCATCAAATAATGCCCTTGCGGAATCTCTCTTCACAATAGTATTACCTTCTTTTAGATAAGGAAATCTGAAAAGCCGGGCGTAGTTCTTGTAGCTTTTTATAAGAGAATCATTTTTCAGAAAGTCAGCTTTGAAATCTTCATATCTGAATTTTCCGGAATGATAATATTTATGATAATAGGAATGATTAGCTATCTGATGTCCATCTCCGTCCCAGCTAAGGACAAGTTCATTGCCCGCTTCATCGTCTACCCTGTGTCCGCAGACAAAAAGAGTTGATTTTATGTTATTCCTTTTAAGCGTATTCAATATTGAATCATTCTTTTCCTGCCATGTCAGGAAGGGAATTTCCCTTGTCTCAGGATCATCAAATGTAAATGCGACCATTGATTGTGACAGGA
>JAGQWH010000347.1 GCA_020437545.1 Ignavibacteriota bacterium | reverse complement strand
TCTGAACTTCCCATGCATTTTTTTGAGATTGCAAAAGAGTATATGCATTATTCCTAGTAATCTCACCTAATATTTCATTTGAAGTAGATTTATGAAAATTAGAAATAGTATTTGAGTAAAAATATCTAACCACTTATAAATTAATTTTTTTTTAAAGTGATTTAAAATATAAAATTTAACTTCTTGTTACAAAGAAGTTTAAAATGATAGGATTAAATTTATTTACTGAAGAAGTTATAATTATACCCCATTCGCCAGCCTCAACAACCTGCAAACCTCCTCATCACTCACATTCTCAAAGTTTTCATATACCTGATTGACGGCGTAGAAATTATCGGGGATGGTGAGGCAGTAGATCATGACATTCACGTATGAGCGGATCTTCTTTACTGCGCTTTCGGATGCTACGGGGACGGCTACTATGATCTCTGATGCTTTGTCCCGGATGAGCATTTCTATAACGTGCAGCATTGTTGTGCCGGAAGCAAGTCCGTCATCTGCAAGTATTACTGTCATTCCTCTGAAATTAAGCGGCGTTCTGCCGGGCATATAACAACAGTATTTTTCAAGAAGAGCTTTCTTTGCTGTTTCGGTTTCGATTCTGAGGTAATTCTCATCCACTCCGAAGTCCTCGTTGAATACCGCGCCGAAGAGGCTTACCATTCCTATAGGATATTCCTGATTGTAAGGATGACCGATCTTCTGAGTGAGTATCAGCTCCAGCGGCAGAGAGAGTATCCTCGCCAGTTCGAATCCGATCGCCGCGCCTCCCCGCGGAATAGCTATAACCGTATTTCCGGATCCCCTGTATTTTTCCAGTCTCCCCGCAAGGATCCCCGCGGCATGATCTCTGTCTCTGAACATAAGTATAATAATTTAATTTGGAATTTATTCCTTTGCGATGCTTTTTGCAAGGATTTGAATCATTATTTTTTATGACAAATGTCATGTTTTTTTGAAACAGCGGTCATAGTATTTTTTGATCTTATGTATTAGTTTTGGGTAGTTAAGAAAAACTAATTTCTCCGGAATGTCTTAACTGTCACATAATAAATTTAATAAAACAGGAGGAATTAAAATGAACGCCTTACAAAAAAGTAATTTATTTCCATTCGCTCCGTTATATTCGGATCTGTTTGAAAATAATTTCACAGGCAGTAAATTTGCAAGCAATCTGCCGGCAGTCAACATAAAGGAAAACGAGAAAGAATTCAAAGTTGAAGTTGCTGCTCCCGGATTGAAAAAAGATGATTTCAAGATCACCACCGAAGACGGCCTGATAAATATCAGCGCAGAGCATGAGGAAAAGAAGGAGGAAAAAGAAGAGGATTACACAATGAAAGAATATAATTATAATTCTTTCAGCAGATCCTTCGCTCTCCCTGATAATGTAAAGGAAGATGACATAAAGGCTAAGTATGAGGATGGTATTCTGAAACTCATTCTGCCTAAGAAAGCAGAAATGGCAAAAGATTCAAAGAAAAAGATGATCAAAATAACATGATCGGAAAATCTTTACCGGGATTGTCTTTTAAAAACCCCACTGTCAGGATGCAATGAACAAACAAATCCGGTATTATCAGGAGATTGTAATAACTCTCCAAGGCGGGTCTCCCAATACCCGCCTTTTTTATATGTTCTTTCCCAAGTGACGAAATGTCGTTAACAAA
>JAGQWH010000346.1 GCA_020437545.1 Ignavibacteriota bacterium | reverse complement strand
GAAATTAATTTACTGTTTAGTACAGCTAGAATATATTTTAATGAAACTTTAAAATCTTTTCTTGAAACTATTGCGATATTACTCATATTGAATAGATAAATATCATTTGTGTATGTAGCTGATATCAAGTAAGGTTTTTTGTTTGTGATTTCTCGAATGATAATTTTCTCATCTTCAAAAATATCAAAAGTTCGAGGTGCCGCTAAATGTAAACCGTATCTTAGAAAAGTACCTGACCATTCCAGATTATATCTTCCAACATTTTTCCCTTCCAAATATTTATAGGTGTTCTTGTCAAATTTATAGTTAAAATCAAAAGGTCTGTTTTTGACATCTTCTGGTGATTGTTTAGGAATTCCTTTGCCTGATTCATAAGCTTTTAATCCTGCTTTGATTTGAACTAGGCTATCTAAAATAAGAGAATTTTTTCTTAATTTTAAAGTTATCTGATCACTTATCTCATTTGAAAATACAGTTAATTCATAACCCTCGTTAAGCATAAAAATATTTTGATCTTTTGAATGTAATAATTTAATATTTTGACCTTCGTTAATGTAAATGGAAATCTTTTTTGAACTGACTTCTTTATTTGTCATCTGACCTGTTAAAATAACTGTTTCGACATTAACTCCTTCAAAAGTCGAACCCATTAGATTTATAATACTATAAATAGATGTTTGATTTAGGAGATGTTTTCTAAGACTACTTGCGGAACTGGTCATTAGAACCGAATTAGGAATAATAAGAGAATATTTGCCCTGAGTTTTTAATATTGAAATAGTTCTCTCAATGAATAAAAGAAAAAGATTAACCTGATATTGTGAAGTAATATAATTACTAGAATAATAATCTTTCAAAGAATTGCTAAAATTTTCTCTTGCAAATATATACGGTGGATTCCCAATCACCACATCAAACCCCTCATACTCCCCTTCCTCATTCAGCACTTCCGGGAATTCAAATCTCCATTCGAATGCATTCCGGTAGATTGCGTTTGATCTTATGTCTTCGATTTCTTTGGTAAGCTTTGTGAGTTCGGTCTGGAGCTTTTTCTTCTTTGCGGTCTGATCTTTCAGGTCTTTCTTTGTCTGCTCAAACAGCTCTGTCTGATTCTCAAGTTTATCAAGCTCGTTTTTTAGATTATTGAGCTTTAAGAGTTTAGGATCTTTTTTGCTGATGTCTGTCTTTATGTCATTTTTCAGAGAACTGATTATGTTCTGAAGTTCCTTTTTCTTGCTCCTGTTCCTCTCCTTCTTATAATCCCTCACGCTGTTTCTGTACTGCTCGATTATGTTCTTTTCCTTCTGTCCGAATTTACTCAAATTTGAATCCAGCGGAAACCGGCTGATGAGAGAGTTACCGGTTTTGATGTTGATGTCGATATTCGGTAAAGTCTCAAGATCAGTTAAGTTAGTTGAGTTAGTTAAGTTGGTTGAGTTGGTTGAGTTAGGCTTAACTTTATCAATACCACCTAATTCTTCATTGCCCCCTCCTTCAGATCGATAGTATGCATTCTTCAATAACTCAATCCACAATCTCAGCATACAGATTTTCACAGAGTTAGGATTTATATCCACACCGAACAAACAATTCTCTATCAGCTTTTGCTTCTCGTGGAAGAGTGTCCTCTGAAGCCGTTGTGATTCAGGTCTTACTTTGAAACCGGAGCCAGAAGT
>JAGQWH010000345.1 GCA_020437545.1 Ignavibacteriota bacterium | reverse complement strand
GGTTTGACTGTAATAAGTAAGGTTCTGAATATCTGCATGATAACAACCATTTTAAAAACAATTCGAATTATTTTCATACAAAATTATTTAAAGGAAATTGTAAGAAAGACAGATCTGTATCTCCACTATTCCAATTACATTTTATTTGAAAAAAGCAGTTTTCTTCCCGCACTAAAATTCATACTGCTAAAAATAAGATCTGCCGGCGGCAGGATCTTTGACGGCGCTGCTGAAGTACTGAATGGACCTGAAGCACAGTTTGCCGCAATTCAAAATTCCTCTGAAAACATCAACTCCTTTGACGGCGTGATTGAGCGCTATTGCGGAGTACCTCCATAGTTAAATTTAAGTTTGTAACAACGCCTGCACATCGCCTGAATATGATATATCTTTCAGATTATGTGTGAAGATGAACATGATTTGTCAAGCTGAACATCTCAGGATTTAAATGAACAAATTGGGACCGAAGCATAAATTTTATAAACTTAAATTTAAAAATATCATGAAAACGCAAAAAGGCGCTTCACTTGAAGCCAAAATCAAAAACAGCAAGGATCTGATCGTTATTATAAAAGATCTTGCACTGTACGATCCCACATCAGAGGATCTTAAAATCGAAAACTACGAGAGATTCGTAGATGAAGTGGATGAATCTATAACTCCGCTAAGAAATGCAAAAGGTTATCTTGCAGATGCAAAAAAGCAGGCAAGACATGCATTCAAAGACCTTGTCAGGGTTTGCAAAAATATACAATCTGAAGTTGATGAAATGAGATCTGCAACATCCGACGAATATGCACAGGTAAGAAATATTGTGAAACTGATCACGGGTGCAAATGTCAGAGAACATACCATCATGAAGAAAAAGATACTCGCCGAACTAAAAGACGGAGAAGAACCTCCTAATTTCTCTTCAGTATCGCAGCTTGATTACAAGTCAATGCTGGGTAATTTCAGAGCGCTGCTGGGAGTACTGACAACGTTCGGATTCTATGCTCCGAGTGACAATTCAATATCGATGGAATCTCTTAGAGCATTAGAAGATGAACTTGCCGCAAAAATAGAAAAGATAGCTGAGAAAGAGACTGACTATGCAAACGAAAGAAGCCGTGTCATTCATTACTTTACTGATGAGCACGGTCTAAATGACAGAGCGAAGAGAGCCAAGAAACACATAAAAAGAAAATACGGAGTCGCCTCCCCTGAATATAAGCTGGTGACTTATAAAAAGTTCTGAGGTCAGCTCCGGCAGTTTGTTGTAAATGAAGAGCGGGATGTATAAGTCCCGCTCTTTTTTTAGTCAAATACTTTTTACAACAAAGGCACAAAGTTATAAGAGCAATAATTATCTTCTGATATAATTCAGAAAATGAATTTGTTTATTTAATTTTTAAATATTTTTTTAGCTTTAATATAACGTCTAAACATATAAGTTGAAGAATTAGTAAAGCAATACCTCTTACTTCAGAGTTACTTCTTTATTGAAGATCCTGTTTAATAGCTTTTACAAAATGATGTAATACTTTTTTTTTAATTGAATCTGTAAATTTGTTTGGACCTAAAAGTTCTGTTCATTAAAAATAATAATTAATAGAAGAGCATTCCCCAATCCGCCGCGGCGGTTAATTTCCTTTTTGTGCACTCCTTGCATAAGCTGATTAAGTTGTTAAAGACTTAAGCAAAAATTTACTTACTACATATTTTAGAAATTGATTCTGTGTGATTTGTTTTATACG
>JAGQWH010000344.1 GCA_020437545.1 Ignavibacteriota bacterium | reverse complement strand
TGTCTCAAAACCATACTCCTTCCCAAACCCCAGTTTGGGAAGGTCCAATTATAGCGAGTTTTTGCTTACCAAACTGGTCCGCCACGGCGGATTGGTAAGCAGGGACGAAGTTTTGAAACAATCCCTCCTATTGGGAGAGGGGTTAGGGGGTTTGGGAGAGGGTTTGAAATTAAGAATTCTTAACGTAATGGCATTGCCGGTATCCGTGATGTCGGATTTCATTTTCAAACTTTTTTATCTTCCCTGAAAAGAAATCGTGTATACTGCAGATATTGAAATTAACGAAATATTTATTCCGGAAAATATTAATCGGGCTGATAAATTAAAAAACTTATGAAAGTGATTGTTCAGTCAAACAATAAAATTGCACTTAACTTCTTGTAATCTCAAATCATAATACTTAGTTTTGTAAATAATTTAAAATTTATAATTTATAAAAATGATCACAATAGACAAACCCGGAAAGACCAAAGCGGAATTGCTTGCTTCGCTTGAAAAACTTCAGACAGATTATGCTAAGGAAATAGCCGAATACGAAATTCAGATCACTCCGATTACGGATGGATTTAATCTGAAGGGTAGTAAACAAATCGTTTTCATAACATTTTCAGCGGATGTGAATATCAAAGCAGAAGACGGAAAGTATGTAATTGATTATACTGCCAACAATATTCCGCAGGCAAAACTTGATGAAGCGATCGGTGAAGTTACAAAGGTTCTCGAAAAGTGTTAAAATAAAAAAGACCTCATTAATTTTTGAAATTAATGAGGTCTCTTAAAATTTTTTTACAATGCTTTATTTTTTCTTCACGCTACCCACACCGCTTTTCTTCATCGATTTTACGACCGGATCACCTTTGTAAATTACATTGCCGACTCCGTTGGATTCTATGGTAATCTCTCCTGTTGCATATACTTCAGAATTGCCGACTGAATTATTTTCAATGTTTAAGTTCACCACTGCAAAATCAAATGCCTCAAGATTTCCTACACTGTTGTTTTCAATACTCACGTTATCTGCTTTTCCGGAAAATGTAACATTGCCTACTGAATTAATTTCCACATTCAGATTCTTACCGCTGAGATCAAGATCCAGATTACCAACTGAATTGTTTTCAATATTTAATGATGAAAAATTTAACTGATTCTCGGATTTTACATTTCCGACAGAATTATTTACAAGATCATTTATATCCTTAATACTTATATAAACATTCAGCTTCTTGTAATTTTTAAGACTGTAATCCTTTTTGGTCTCGATTTTCAGTGTATTTCCTTCGACATTAGTTTCAATATAAGGAAACAGATTATTGTCTGCTTCAATAGTAACTGATTCAGTACCTGATTGTTTTAAATAAACATTCATAACCGAATTCAGCTCAATTTTTGAAAAAGAAGAAACACTCCTTGTCTCTTTTGCAACGTTGCCATTGCCTTTGATTGTGGTCTGGGATTTTGCTTCTGAAGCGGAAAAGAGAACTGATGCTGCGAGAATTAAAAATAAAAATAAGTTTAAACTATTCATGACCGTTAATTTAAATTATAAAATAATTTTGCTTATTAAACGATATCAGTTTCAATTTGTTACATTGCAAAATTCTGATACGATATATAAAATAAATTAAATTCTTAATTCCTAATTCCCAATTCCTAATTCTTAAAATTAGCCATCCTCATATCAAGGAAGGATTCAAAATCAAAATTATCATAATCATAAACTTTCTCAAACATTTCCTCTCC
>JAGQWH010000343.1 GCA_020437545.1 Ignavibacteriota bacterium | reverse complement strand
ATTTTATATAATATAATAATATATAATAGGATGATAGAAAGTCTTTACATAAAAAATTATCTGATCATAAAGGAAGCTGAAATAGAGTTCGACAGAGGGCTTAATATTTTGACAGGTGAGACAGGAGCCGGTAAATCTATTATACTTGACGCACTGGCGCTTATCCTGGGCGAGAGAGCAGATTACTCGAAGATCAAGAAGGATGAAGACAAGCTTATAGTGGAAGGACAATTCAGTTTTGAAAAAAAAGAAGAGATAAAGAATATTATAAAAGAACTTTTTCCTGATGAGGATACTGATAACGGAAATATAATTCTCAGAAGAGAGCTTAACAGGAAAGGTACCAGCCGAAACTTTATCAATGACTCTCCGGTCAGTATTTCTGACATGAAAAAATTCGGTGATGCTATAATAGATATACACTCTCAGAATGAACATCAGTTTTTACTGAACAAAGATACTCATATTGAAATACTGGATAATTATACCCTTAAACCCGATATCAGAGAAAGTTATTCCGAAAGCTATAATAAGCTTAGAGAATTAGTTCGAAACTACAAAGAGCTCGAAGAAAAAAAAGATGAACTTTTGACAAAAAGAAATTTTCTTGATTTTGAGTTAAAGGAAATTAATAATGTAAATCTCTCTCCCGGAGAAGACACCGATCTGGAAAATGAATTAAAGAGACTCGAAAATACCGAGATCATTTCTGAGAGTACTGTCAGTGCTATGAAGTTTCTTTATGAAGATGATTCGAATGCCGGAGGACTGATAAAATCAGCTGTCAAAGAATTAAGCAAAATTGCAGAGTATGATGACGAGCTAAAAAAAATAATCAGTGATCTTGAGAATGCGAATATACTGGTCAAAGAAAGCTCGGATTTTCTGATCAGTTATCTTGATAAACTGAATTTTGATGCAGACAGAACCGAACAGGTTAGGAACAGGCTTAGTGATATTGTTCATCTTAAGAAAAAGTACGGTTTGACTCTCGATGAACTTATATTAAAAGCCGAAAATCTTCAGAAGGAATTTAATTTTGCGGATAATTTTGATTTTGAGATAGAAAAATTGCTTAAGGAAATAAATGATTTAAGAAAAGAAGTTTTCAAAAAAGCAAAAGATATATCAGTTTTAAGAAAGAAAGGCTCAATTGAATTAGCTAAAAACATAAATAAAATTTTAAATGAAGTCGGTCTCGAAGGCGCAGAGTTTAAAGTAAACATTGAAAATATAAACGGTGAAAAAGATGATCTTCTTTCTTCGGGATCTGGTAAAGAATTTGTCAGATTAACTCAAAATGGATTTGAATCGGTTGAGTTTCAGATTAAGATAAACAAAGGATCAGATTTTACACCTCTTCAGAAATCAGCTTCCGGCGGGGAGATATCGAGAATAATGCTTGCCATTAAAACAGTACTTTCCGAAAAAGACAATATCGGAATACTCGTCTTTGACGAGATAGATGCAGGTATAAGCGGCAGGATAGCTCAGAAGACAGGTAAGATGCTGAAAGCTCTTTCAGGATCTCATCAGATAATCTGCATTACACACCTTCCGCAGATAGCAGCAATGAGCGACAGACATTTTCACGTAAGTAAAAAAGAAGATAAAAATAAGAATGAAACCGTGGCAAGTATAAAGACATTAAATGAAGAGGAAAAGATAACCGAAGTTGCAAAACTGCTGAGCGGAGAAAACATAACCGAAGCATCTTCAAAGAGCGCCATCGAACTCATTAACGCATAAAATCCC
>JAGQWH010000342.1 GCA_020437545.1 Ignavibacteriota bacterium | reverse complement strand
GTCAGATAGCAGCTGCGGGTTCTGCAACATTGGCAGACTGGAAAACTGCAACAGCACAGGATGTCAACAGTATCAGCGGCGATCCTTTGTATGTCAGTAATATAGATCTGCATATTAATGCAGGTTCACCTTTGATCAATGCAGGTACTCCTATTGCAGGCATAACTACTGATATTGACGGACAGACAAGAAGTGTAACTACTCCAACCATCGGAGCAGACGAGCCTGTATCTACACAGACATTAAGTCTGAAATTCAACTTTGAATCATGTCCTAGTGCTGGTGCTGTAACAGTTCAGTTAAGAAGCAGCAACTCACCATACAATCTCGTTCAATCTGTAAATAGTACTGCAGGTGGTAATGTTTTCAATAATGTAGTATTCTCCAGCGCAGTTAATGGTGTTGGTTACTACTTAGTTGTTAAAAGCGCAAACATGGTTGAAACCTGGAGCGCTGCACCGATCACTTTCACAGCGGGATCGGCTTCTTATAATTTCACTACTGCTCTAAATCAGGCATACGGAAGTAATCAGAAGTTATCCGGTGGTATAGTTTCTGTTTATCAGGGAGATGCAAATCAGGACGGATTCGTCAATTCGACTGATATCCTTGCAGTTTACAATAATGCTATTGCATTTTTAAATGCTCCGTCAACTGATTTCAACTGCGACGGTACAACTGACGTAACTGATCTTATTTTAGCAACAAATAACTCTTCATCATTTGTTCAGGTTCAGAAGCCATAAAGAATAACAGCAAATTAATTCAAAAGGAACCGGATCAATTCCGGTTCCTTTTTTTTATATCATAAAAATTCAATAAAATATTTTAATACCAGAGTACTTAAGTATTTTTGAAATAAATAAAAATATATCAAGTATCTTTTTATTAACTTTAAATTTTTCTTTTATTCAGATAACTTCCGTAAAAATTAAAACTAAATGGCAGATATTAAAACTTTTGCTGCAGATCTCAAAGCAGTAAGAGAGGAAAAGAACCTCACATTAAAAAGCATTTCACAGCAGACAAGACTCAATATTTCCATACTCGAAAACATAGAAAACGGTGATTTTACATTTCAGCCTCAGGCATATATAAGAGCATTTCTGAAACAGTATATTAACAGTCTTGATCTTGACATGGAAGAAACCCTCTTTGATTATGACCTTGCAAGAAGCGGAAAATATAAACCGAAACAGGCAAGCTATAATACTGACAGTCAGGAAGATACTGAAAATATTCCGGAGCAAAAAAGCAACAGAACAAGGATCACTGAAAAACTGAAGGGTATGGTGGATTCTCAAAAGAAAGCACCGGTGGAAAAAAAGGCTGATAAGATAGAAGATGAATTACCATCGGAAGTACCTGACCTGAAAGATGAAATTACTATCGAAAACATTGAAGATAAAAGAGTAGAATATTCAAATGAGAAAATTGGAGATGACAATACTGAGATCGAAGAAGAGAATATCGAAGATCTTCGTGAAAAACTCCGGAATGAACTAAGGGAAGAGGTACGAAATGAGATACGTCAGGAAATAAAGAAAGAAGTTAAAGAAGAAATAAAAAAGGAAATACCTGAAGTTAAAAATGAGATAAAGAAAGAAGTAAAAGCTGAAAAAAATTATATACAGAAAAAACCTGAAGAGAAGTATTATACCAAGCCGGATAGCAGCAGACAGAAACCAAAGATCTCTCTGGCTTTTTTAAACTCTCCCGCAATAAGGAATATTTTCATGATCCTTTTTGTAATACTGGTTT
>JAGQWH010000341.1 GCA_020437545.1 Ignavibacteriota bacterium | reverse complement strand
TAGAAGCTACAAAGATCGGAGCATATAATTTTCTTCAGAAACCTTTGCCAGATCTTCACGAACTGAAGTTAACAATTAAGAATGCTATAGATTACAAAAGGTCAAAAGATGAATTAAGAAAAGTAAAAAGCGAGTTCAGAGAATCCAATAAGATTATTGGCAGAAGCGGAAAGATAAAAAATGTACTTGAACTTGTATCCAAATTTGCAAAATTAAATTCAAACATCCTTCTTACCGGAGAAAGCGGTACGGGAAAAGAACTCATTGCAAGACAGATACACATCGAATCAGACAGAGCCGACTTCCCTTTTATTGAGATAAACAGTGCTATACTTTCTGAGGATAAAATAGAGAGAGAGTTGTTCGGCATCATCGAAAACAATAATATCTTACCCGGAAAATTTGAACTCGCTGACGGCGGAACTGTTTTTTTCGATGAGATATCTAATCTTTCCGAAGAAGTACAGACCAAATTGCTTAATGTAATAGAAACAAATTCAATTTCAAGGATTGGAAGTAATGTAAACATACAGCTTGATCTCAGATTTATTTTCGGAACGAATAAGAATCTGAGCGAAGAGGTTGCCGAAAAAAGATTCCGTGAAGATTTTTATCACAGGATAAATGTACTGCACATCGATATTCCCCCGCTGCGTGAAAGACCTGAGGATATAATTGATCTTACTGACTTTTTTGCAGAAAAACTTTGTCTCGAAAATAATATTACAAAAAAGGAATTCACAGATAAAGCAAAAGATCTCCTGCTTTCTTTCAGATGGCCCGGCAATGTGAGGGAGTTAAAAAATCTTGTAGAGAGGATCATTATTACAAATGATAAGGATAAAATTGATTATGATGACATAGAGCTTCCGGTTACAAAGCACTCCAAAGAATTCAGTGAAATGTTCAATAAAAATATGCCTTTGAATGAATTTCAGAATGAATCTGAAAAGATATTTATTCTTAAAATGCTGAATGATTATAAGTATAACATCTCAAGGACTGCGGAAGCTCTGCAGATACAGAGAAGTCATTTATACAAATTAATGACCAAGTATGATATTCAGACAAAAAGTAAAAGCAAGTAAATGTATATTTTCAGATATTCTTCTGTCTGAAGATCTCATAAAGAAAAATACCTGCTGATACTGAAGCATTCAGCGAACCGAGTTTTCCCGCCATGGGAATTCTCATCAGAATATCACATTGCTGTTTAAGATTGTTTCTCATTCCGGAACCTTCACTGCCTATTATAAGAGCAAGCGGCATTTTGAGATCAGTTTCAAATATTGTTTTATCAGATTTAATATCAGTTCCGGCTATCCAGTATCCGTTGTTTTTCAGATAAATTATGGAATTTGTCAGATTTGTTTCTTTTGCTATACTGATGTAATTTACCGCGCCGGATGAAGTTTTTATTACTGTATGATTTACCTCAGCAGAGTTGTGACGGGGAATGACAATTCCGTCAGCTCCGAGACAGACTGCTGAACGTATGATAGCTCCAAGATTATGAGGATCCGTGATCTGGTCCAGTAAAAGTATTAAAGGATTTTCAATCTTTTTATTATCCTCTACTATATCACGAAGCGATCTGTAATTAAAATCCTTGATGAAACCAAGTACACCCTGATCTATTCCTTCATCTTTCGATTTGTTGTCAAATAGTTTTTTGAAATCAAAATAGTTAAGATAGATAAGATTGATCTTATGCTCTTCGGCTCTTTTAACTATTTCTTTGAGTTTGTTATCGGGTTTGACTTTCTTAAGAAG
>JAGQWH010000340.1 GCA_020437545.1 Ignavibacteriota bacterium | reverse complement strand
TTTGATATTCCGGTACAGGCAGTACTTCCCGAGCTTTCTGATGTGAGTGATAATTCTGACGAAACTGTTATAACTGAACAATCTGAAGTATCTAATAGATCTAAAGAATCTGAAGAATCTGAAGAATCTGAAGAATCTAATGGATCAGATCCCGTAAAGAATTCTGAACAGGAAAATATTACGCAGGATGATCCCGAAAAAAAAGCCGATTGAATAATTAAATTCAACCGGCTTATAATTAAATAATTTATAAATTTTATCTTCCTTCCTGATCCAGCTCTTCTTTTCTTTTTAATAAAGTCTCTTTATCTTCAACGTGTGCAGGATCCGGGATACAACAATCGACCGGACAGACAGAAGCGCATTGTGGTTCATCATGAAAACCAACGCATTCCGTACATTTATCAGGGACTATATAAAAAAATTCACTTGAGTAAAATCCTGTTGCTCCTGATGGTGCATTATCTCCATCTCCGTAAGTTTTACCGGCAAGAGTCCAGTCTGCTCCACCTTCATAAATAGCTGTGTTAGGACATTCAGGTTCGCAAGCACCGCAGTTTATGCATTCAGTTGTAATCATTATTGCCATTTAGAAATCTCCTTTTAGTTTGATTTATTCAAAATAATTAATAATAAAATCTTATTCAATTGAGATAAATGGTATTTTTGGTAATTGGTTAATTGGTTAATTGGTTAAATTTTTATTGAGATGATCTTATATTAATTTTAATATAGTTGATCTATAATATTAACTTTTAACTTTTAACTTTTAACTTTTAACTTTTAACTTATATAAAATTGTCATCCCCGCCCGCCTGCACTGAGTACATTTTATTGCAAGTAAAAACTATATAGCAGGCGAGAGCGGGGATCCCTGAATCGCAAAGTCAAATTCTTCTCTTAACAGAGTTCAAATCGTTGTTGCATGTTCAAAAAAATTTGCAGGATAAATTTAATAAAAAAGTAAACAGATAATGCATTTTTTTGGGTCACCAACATCGGCTCGGGAATGAAAAGTTACAAATTACTAATTAATAATTATGGGCTAAGATTAGTTTATCTTGTTTTCGTTTCGTAATTCTAATTTGATTATTTGAGATTAAAAAACCTAAGTAGATAGCCATTTAAAACTATTTTCATATACTTTATATAAAGTTGCAGCATTAGCTTGAATTTTTTTTTATTCTTCCGGAAATCTTAAAACAACATTTAAAAAAGTTTAGACAATACTTAGAAATATTCAATCAATACTAGGAAATGAAAAGACAATACTTGGAAATATTCAATCAATACTTAGAAATATTCAATCAATACTAGGAAATGAAAAGACAATACTTGAAAATATTCAATCAATACTTAGAAATATTCTATCAATACTTGGAAATGAAAAGCCAATACTTGGAAATGAAAAACCAATACTTGGAAATGAAAAACCAATATTTGGAAATGAAAAACCAATATTTGGAAATGAAAAACCAATACTTGAAAATGAAAAACCAATACTTTGAAATGAAAAATCAATACTTGGAAATGAAAAACCAATATTTGGAAATGAAAAACCAATATTTGGAAATGAAAAGTCAAAATTCTGAATTGAAATATTCCCCTCTTTGGGGAGTGTCTCAAAACTTCCTCCCTGCTTACCAAACTCCAGTTTGGTAAGCAAAAACTCGTTATAATTGGACCTTCCCAAACTGGGGTTTGGGAAGGAGTATGGTTTTGAATTGAAATATTCCCCCCCTTTGAAAAAGGGGGATCAGGGGGGTTTGCGAATATAAAGTAATTGAGCAAACTTCCTTTGTAG
>JAGQWH010000033.1 GCA_020437545.1 Ignavibacteriota bacterium | reverse complement strand
AATATGTTTTCTTATGGGTCTGATAGTAAAGTTTGGATTTGGCAAAAGACTACATGACCTGCTTGATAAATTTGCCCTGACTTTCATACCCGGTTATGACAAGATGAAAGCAGAGGCAATTAAGAAAGTTGATAAAAATCTGCTTGATAAGACCGTGAATGTATATGATGAATGGAAATCAGTGATCATGAAATTAAATCTGGAATGGAAAATAGTATTCATAGTTGAGGAAAACGGAAACGGTCTTATTACAATCTTTGAACCGGGTTCGCCTGAGTTTCTCAAAGGCGGGACAAAGATCATTTCCAAAAGCGATGTTATATATTTCCATATAGAAAAATCTAAAGCTATTACTTATCTGAAAAAATACGGTTCGGGCTCAGCCGAACTTCTCGCCGGTCAGGATATTGGTTAATTGGTTGATTGTTTGATTGGTTGATTGGTTGATTGGTTGATTTAAATTATTGATTCCTGCAAAACTTCTAAACAAGTTAATTCATTGCTTATTATATGAGACAGAAGTATTTTGAACACTCTAACAGGCATAAATATTGAATTTCAACTAAATCCGAAAGTTCATTTAAAGAATGACTACAGCCATTATTGTAACTCTTTGCATTCTGATCTTAATATCATATGCTTTTGATCTGAGTTCAAAACATACTAAGATACCATCAGTTATATTATTGCTGGCTTTGGGATGGGGAGTTCATCAGTTAATAACTTTTTTTGAGATCACGGGTGTGCCTGATCTGGATCCGTTGCTTCCTATACTTGGAACAGTCGGGTTGATATTGATCGTTCTTGAAGGCAGTCTTGAGCTTGAGTTAAACAAAAGCAAAAAGAATGTATTAATAAAATCCGCCTTGTCAGCATTTTTACCGATTATTATATTGTTTTTAATTATTGGTTATGCTTTTCACTATATGTCTGACGCTAATCTGAAAGACTGTTTCATAAACGCTATCCCCTTTTGTATAATCAGCAGCGCTGTAGCAATTCCAAGTGTAAGAAGTCTAAGTAAATTGAATAAGGAGTTTGTAATATATGAGACAAGTATGTCTGATATATTCGGAGTTATCATTTTTAATTTTTTTACGGTAAATGAGATAATTAACATCACAGCCGGCGGACATTTTTTATTACAGCTTGTCAGTATTCTTTTGATATCATTTGGAGCAAGTATCGGACTGGCTTTACTTATCAAGAATATTGATCATCACGTAAAGTTCATCCCGATAATAATGATAGTGATATTAATTTATACTGTATCGAAGATTTATCATCTGCCTTCTTTGATTTTTATTCTGATCTTTGGTTTGTGGCTCAACAATCTCGAGGAGCTGAAAAATTTTTCTTTCATAAAAAAGCTTGCACCTGAGAAACTTGAAACGGAGGTGCAGAGATTCAGGGAAGTAGTAGTGGAGATCGCCTTTCTTGTAAGAACAATGTTTTTCCTTCTGTTTGGCTTTCTTATTGATGCAACCACACTATTGGATCCAAACGGACTGTTGATCGCAATTGGAATTATAGTTGTTGTTTATTTGATCCGGTTCATACAGTTAAAAATCACTAAAATGGATGTAAGTCCGTTGTTGTATATCGCTCCAAGAGGTTTAATTACAATCCTGCTGTTCATTTCTATTCCTGCTAACAGGCAACTTTCTTTTGTAAATGAATCCCTGATTATTCAGGTTATTTTAATATCCGCCATTATAATGATGGGCGGAATTATGTTAAACAAAAAAAACTTACAAAATGAACAGGCTTAAAAAATTATTTTTTATTCCGGTACTCTTCTTTATTTCATTATCCGCATTTTCTCAGAATGAAAAAGCAAATGACAATCCGGATGAAAAAGATGAGAAAATTATTAATGACACATTAAAAGCCGATTCTTTAAGCAATGTTACCCAGTCTAAACTAATGCATCAGCAGCAGATGCAGCATATGGATTCATTAATAAAGATTCAGCTTCAAAAAGAACTTGAGGATGCAGGGGATGACAAACAGAAAACTGCTGAACTAGAGGCAAAGCTAAATGAGATCGCTGTAAGTGACTCACTTCGCAAAGCTGAACAGTTAAGAAATATTTCCAAACTGAAAAAAAATGCTATAGGTTATCCGGTTACATTGATCACAGATACTTTGTTTTTAATATATACAAAAACCGGTTCATTTAATTCTAAAGACAGGGCATCTGCCATTACTCAGAGGATCAGGAAACTCTATGATGATCCGTTTTTTAATCCGGATTCTTTAAGGATTACTGAAACTGAATATGGAAACGACATAGTCTACAATAATGAATCCGTGATTATATCTGTAAATAATTTAGATGCTCTTTGGTTTGATAAAGAAAGTAAAGAACTTGCAGAAGAATACCTTGCAACCATAAAATATGAAATAGAAAAAGTGCGCAGTGATAACAGTGTTATCAACTGGGTCAAAAGGATAGGTTGGGTTGCACTGATAATAGTATTGCTGGGCTTATTGATAATTTCTTTACGTAAGTTATTCAAACGACTGGAATTGCATCTCCATAAAAACAAGGATAAATATTTCAAAGGATTTACAATACGGAATATAAAAATATTAACTCCGCATCACCAGCTCAAATTTGCATTGAGAGCCTTGAATATACTGCGGGTTATCGTGATCATACTGGTAATATATCTCAGTTTGCCGGTATTGTTCAGCATTTTCCCAAAGACAAAAGCTTATACAAACACTTTACTTAGTTGGGTCTTGACGCCTGCCGGGAATGCAATGTCAGGAATACTTGATTATCTGCCAAACCTTTTTACGGTAATTGTTATATATTTCATATTCCGTTACGCTCTTAAAGGTGTCAAATATTTTTTTGATGAAATACAGAATGGCAATATTAATTTAAGCGGATTTCATGCTGACTGGGCACTTCCAACTTTTAATATAATCAAATTCCTGTTATATGCATTTATGGTAGTTCTTATATTCCCGTATCTGCCCGGCTCAAGCTCTCCTGCTTTTCAGGGAGTATCGGTATTCATAGGTGTTCTTTTTTCACTGGGTTCCTCAAATGCAATTTCAAATATGGTAGCAGGTCTTGTAATAACTTATATGAGACCTTTTAAGATAGGTGATCGGGTGAAGATAGGAGAAGTTACTGGAGATGTTATTGAAAAATCCATGCTGGTTACAAGGATAAGGACAATAAAGAATGAGGACATTACTGTTCCTAATTCAAATGTATTGTCCAGCAGCACTATCAATTATTCAACCAATACCAGACCTGAAGATCCGGGTCTGATAGTTCATACAACAGTTACTATCGGTTATGATGTGCCATGGAAGAAAATGCATCAGGCTCTTATAGATGCCGCTTTGAGAACAGATATGATTTTGAAGACGCCGCCACCGTTTGTATTACAGACAAGCCTTGATGATTTTTACGTTTCCTATCAGATAAATGCGTATACAAAGGATGCAGGAAAGCAGGCGGTAATCTATTCTCAGCTTCATCAGAATATCCAGGACTGCTGCAATGAAGTCGGAATTGAAATATTGTCACCACATTACCGTTCAGCAAGAGACGGTAATATGATAACTATCCCTGAAGATTATCTTGGTAAAAATTATGAAGCTCCTGCGTTCAGGGTTACTCAGATAAAAAGCGATGACAAAAAGAATATCAATGAATAGATAAAACTATACATTAAAATCAATCATGGACGGAATTTTTAATATTGAGTTATTACATTACAAGGACTTCTCACTAACAATTGGCAGAGTAATATTTGTAATTGCTGTTTTGATAGCTAACGTATTTTTGATAAAAATTATATCAAAAATAGTTATAAAAAGAATGACAACCACCCGAATTCCGGATGGAAGACTTCAGGCAGTCATACAGCTCCTTAAATATGTTTTATGGATTTTTACTATTTTAACCTGTCTTAATATATTGAATATTGATATTACTTTTCTGATTGCCAGCAGCGCTGCTTTATTAGTTGGATTAGGACTTGGTATGCAGATCATTTTCAAGGATTTTATGTCCGGAATTGTTTTATTGATCGAAGGTACGATTAAAGTAAATGATATTGTCGAAATTGAAAATAAGATCATGAAAGTCAGGGAAATATCACTCAGAACTTCTACAGTCCTGACAAGAGATGATAACATAGTTATAATTCCTAATCATAAATTTGTTGAAGAGAATGTAATAAACTGGACACACAATACAGCTCCTACCAGATTCATCATTGATGTAGGAGTGGATTATTCATCTGATGTTGATCTTGTAACAAAGTGCCTTCTTCAGGCTGTAAATAGTAATACTGATATCTTTATAGGAGAAAAATATAAACCCTTTGTAAGATTCCATGATTTCGGCGCTTCAGCACTTGATTTTCAACTGGTTTTCTGGAGTCATAATTTATTCAGAATAGAAACAACGAAGAGTAACATACGCTATGAAATTACAAGAATATTCAGAGAGAATAATATTACAATTCCATTCCTGCAGGTTGTACTTCATCAAAGCGAAAAGAACTCTCCACCCGATAAATAAGAATTCGTAATTCTTAAAAGATGGATTTTATTATCAATGATTTAGTCCAAGAGAAAAAATATCCACATAGAACGATACTACAAGGCTTATTCCAAGCAATGAAACTAAAATTGCAAGTATGAAAGTAAATGAAATTCTTTTTTTCTGTCCTTCGTAACTAAGTGATTTCAAAACCAACTCATGCTGTATTGTTGAAAATATAATGTATAAGGTACCAATCATAACCAGCCATAATCCTATTCTGCTTGACGGAACGCTCGCTGCATCACTGAGTAATTTCATTGTTTTGAGATCCTGAAAGAACTTTGCAATTGTAAATCCGAAACTGATAAGCGATACCGAAGTTCTTACAGTAGCCATCAGAGTTCTTTCCTGAGCCAGGACTGTTCTTCCGACCGCCAGTTTATCCGAGATCTTTAATTCAGTTTCAAATTGCTGCTGATTTTTTTCTAAATCGTCCTGCATAAATATTTTTTAATTATTAATAGTATAGTATATTCTTATACAAAATAACTTATTGCATAAATAAAAAAAACTTAATCGTCTGCACTTGAGCTGAATTCCCAAATCCCAAAAAATTTAAGATCTGTTTTTTATTTTAAGTTAATTATTAATTATGAATTAGCAATCAGAATGATATTATTAACTTGAATAACTTTTACTATATATATAACTTTGTCCCTTAAATAAAAACCCTGTCAGCATATGAATCACATTGAAGCTAATGATACAAATCAGATTAAATCAATTATAAATTCTGCAGCAAATACCGCCTTAACGGTTCTTCATTTTAACGGAGTTACAGCAATGGCAGAAAAGGCGTTCAACAACGTTATGAGCCTTACAAATATTAAAGATTTTGATTTACTCTGGCGGCTCGATAACATAACAGTAACTTACAAAGTTAATGGAGTTTCCGAAATTTTGGTAAAACCTATTTATTCGATCGGAACTTCTTTGAACGGTCTTTATACAACCATGGAGTTTTCTGAAGATGTAAAAAATGGTAAGATCCCTGTTTCCGATATTGATACAGAACTCAGAAAGGTCATTGAGCTACCACTTATACACAAACGGATTGTATATATACTACTGGATGGTCTTGCGGCTGCATTTTATCTGAAATTTCATCATGGCAGTTTCGAAAGCATTGTTATCGTTTTTTGTGCCGCAATGATAGGTGAAACAGTCAGATATAAACTGCAATCAATGTCTGTACCCGGCAACCGGATAATGTTCTTATCAGGTATTACTTCTGCCGGTATAACAGGTATTATTTTGCATTTTGGATTTGGAACAGTTGATATCGACACTTTGATTGCTTCTATAATCTATTTAGTCCCGGGGCTGAGAATGATCAACGGATTCATAGATCTGACAAGTCTGAAATATACTTTCATTGGTTCGCAAAGGTTATTGAATGCTATGTATTTATTATTGATCCTTGCAGTTGTGTTATTAGTAGCTTTTACAATTACATTAATTTAAAAAAAGATTTACATAGAAAAAAAATGGATCTCGAAAAAATTCTTCTCGACGGGCTTTGGTCAGCATTATTTGCAACTGCAATGAGCATAAGAAATTCTACACCGTATAAATATATAATACCTACTTTCTTAAGCAGCGTTGCCGCTGTATTCACACGCGACTCTCTTGAAAATTACGGATTAAGTACAAACTGGTCGACTTTATCAGCTGCGTTTGTGATTGTTATGCTCACAGGTCTTTACATCCGAAGTCAAAAAGTTCCGCCTGTTGTAATGGTTTGCGCAGTATTACCACTCTGGGCTTCAGTGTCTATGTTTGGATTACTGAATGATCTCAGAAAAGTCTCGATCCTGAGCGGAGATGCCTTAAATCAGGCAGCAATAGATCTTAGCGCAAATACTGCCATCGTATTCGTTATAACTGTATCTATAGCTCTGGGTTTTGCAGCCGGTCTGGGTTTACTCAGAATCATTTTCAGAAGAGAAACTTTAGAGGATTCACTCATAAATAAAAAAGAGGATATTCCTTTTACTGTTTAGAGTTTATAAGAAGTTGAAAATCTCATTGCACCGGTCAATTGCTTGTATGTAAAATGTTTACCTATATAAAAAAATACTACAAACTAAAAGTGCAGCAAATTAAAATTTGCTGCACTTTTTATATATAATACAATTTATTTATTAATATCAATTCACCTTTACGATCTCCTGCCTTCAGCATAAAATCAAAATTTCGGGAAAAATCTTTGTTAACCCTTGTAATCATAGAATACTGGTAAGGGATTAGGGTGTCCCATTTTTACTTTTTTTGAGATACTTTTAGAATTGAATAAATATCATATTTGTAAATATTAGAAATATATGAAACACCTAAACAACTTTAGGTTGAATCAACGTTGAAGTCAGTAAAAAATTGAATGTTCAAAGTTAAATGAATTTTTTATATTTACACGCATTAAATAAATGATAATTCCCCCTCCGCCGTGGCGGATTGCAAAGGAGGGGGAATATAAACTAGAACTCAATCCATTATGATGAATTGAGTATAGATTTTTTTATACCCTGCAGAAGATTAAAACTTCTCCTTTGATACAATTGTTACAATTCGAAAAATTAATATTAAGAAATTTGAAATACTGATTTACCGTTAGGGTGTCCCTGTGCTGAAGTCAGGAGGGCTTTTTTTTATATATAAAAATTTTGCTGTTTTCATTACTTTTATTAAATTTTAAAATTAAAAATAATATGTCTAAATTATCACTACAGAATTTAATTGATGAAAATAAGATCAGAGATAAAAGAGTTTTAGTAAGAGTTGATTTTAATGTACCGCTTGATGATGATGGAGTTATTACTGACGACAAACGAATCCTGGAATCACTGCCTACTATAAAAGCTATAATCAAAAACGGCGGTAAATGTATTTTAATGAGTCATCTGGGAAGACCAAAAGGTAAAGTAAATGAAAAATATTCACTCGCAGTTGTTGCAGAGTATTTGTCAAATGTTTTAAACACTCCCGTTTTATTTTCTGATGACTGTATCGGTAAAGATAACATTGAAGTCATTGATAACATGAAAAGTGGTGATGTTCTGCTGCTTGAGAATCTGAGATTTCATAAGGAAGAAGAAAAGAATGATCCTGAATTTGCCAGGAAGCTAGCGGAGATGGGAGATATTTATATCAATGATGCATTTGGTACAGCTCACAGAGCCCACGCTTCTACTGAAGGTATAACACATTTTATTGATACATCAGCTGCAGGTTTTCTTATAGAAAAAGAAATCAAATATTTATCAGCTGCTATAGCTGATCCAAAAAGACCTTTGTGTGCAATTCTCGGAGGTTCAAAGATCTCAGGAAAAATTGACGTTCTGGAAAATCTTCTGGATATTGCCGACACTATACTGATCGGAGGCGGGATGATGTTTACATTTTATAAAGCTCTCGGATATAATATCGGCAAATCCATACTTGAAGAAGATAAAGTGGAACTTGCAAAAGAAATTCTTGAAAAAGTTAAAACTTCCAAAACTAAATTTGAACTCCCGGAAGATGTTTTAATGGCAGATAAATTTGATAAAGATGCTCACACAAAGGAGATGTTTGCAGACAGAATTACAACTGATTTCAATGACTGGATCGGTGTTGATATCGGACCTAAAACAATTCATAAATACAGAGAAGAGATCTTAAGATCCAATACGATCATCTGGAACGGACCTATGGGAGTTTTTGAAATTGATATATTTGCAACAGGTACTATTGAAGTAGCTAAAGCTCTAGCAGAAGCTACTGAAAAAGGCGCGGTGACCATCATCGGAGGTGGAGATTCGGCAAGTGCTATTGCTAAAGCTAAACTTGAGAATAAAGTAACACACGTTTCTACAGGTGGGGGCGCTTCTCTTGAATATCTCGAAGGTAAAAAATTACCGGGAATTGAAGCGCTGGATGATTTGAAAAAATAATTTGTTAATGGGTTTTCTGATTATTTATCAATTATAGCAGCCATAAATTCACCTTCGCATACAAGTTCTCCGCCGATAAAATCCTTATATGCTTTTCCTGCTATTTTACAAATTCCTCTTTTATAAGAAAGAAGGAACATTTCAAATACAAGCTGATCTCCGGGGACAACAGGTTTTCTGAATTTCACTTTTTCAATTGAAGCAAAATATGCCATCTTCTTCTGCGGATCATCAAGTGTATTAAGAAGAAGTATAAAACCGCATTGCGCCATAGCCTCTACTATCAAAACACCGGGCATTACTCTCTTATTCGGAAAATGTCCCGCAAAAAAAGGTTCATTATAAGTAACGTTCTTTATACCTACAATTCTTTTATCAACTTCCATTTCTATGATCTTGTCAACAAGCAGAAACGGGTATCTGTGCGGCATTATTTCAAGAATGGCTTCTATATCAAAAACACAGTCTTTTGATTTCATTACCTGAAATTGTTTCTCTATCTTCTTCTGAAGATAAAGCTTTCTCAGCATCTTTGTAAATTCCACATTCGATTTATGACCGGGTCTTGCAGCAAGTATCTGCCCCTTTATCGGTGCACCTATCAATGCAAGATCACCGATGAGATCCAGCAGCTTATGTCTTGCAGGTTCATTTTTAAATCTTAAAGCTTTATTATTTATTATTCCGTTGGATCCAAGAATTATACTTTCTTCCAGTCCCAGTTTCTTTTTCATATTTTCAAGTTCTTCATCACTTGCATCTTTATCAACTATTACAATTGCATTGTTAAGATCACCGCCTTTGATAAGACCCTGTTCTCTTAAATATTCAACTTCACTCAGAAAACAAAATGTCCGCGAAGGTGCAAACTCTTTTTCAAATTCATTATCAAGACTGAATAATCCCGTATGCTGAACTCCCAATGCAGGATTATTATAATCTATCATAACGGAAATTCTGAAATCATCCTTTAAAGGTAATGCCACAATATCAACATTGTTTTTTTCATCCTGATAATGAACTGTATCTTCTATTACAAGATAATCCCGCTTCGCCTCCTGCTGAACAATACCTGCGCTTTTTAATGTAGCTACATAATCTTTTGCGCTTCCGTCCATGATAGGAGGTTCGTTAGAATCAAGCTCCACTATAATGTTATCTATCTCACATCCCATTATACTGGCAAGTACATGCTCCACCGTATGAACTTCCACTCCGTCTTTAGCAATATTTGTTCCCCTGGAAATATCTATAACATGATCAATATCAGCCGGTATCTCGGGTGAATTCTCGAGATCAACTCTTTTAAATTTTACGCCGTAATTCTCAGGCGCAGGCTTGAATGTCATGTTTGATTTGTTACCCGTATGAAGCCCTACTCCGGATAATGTAACTTCAGTACTGATTGTTTGCTGTTTTTCTAACATAATTTTTATTTAGAAATTTTATTTTCTAATGATTTGATCCTTTCTTCAAGCTTGGGTATGTTTCTGATTCCAACCTCTGTTTTAAGATCTTCCCTGTGAGGTTTAACTCTGTAGCCTGTATATATTCCGGGTTTATCTATTGATTTACTTACTCCAACAGATGCTCCGATTATTACATCATCGCAAATTTCAATGTGACCGACTAATCCGGATTGTCCTCCGATCATACATCTTTTACCGATTTTAGCTGATCCTGCTATTCCAACCTGTGCTGCAATTACTGTATCCTCACCAATTACAACATTATGAGCAATCTGAATCTGATTATCAAGTTTAACTCCTTTACAGATCTTAGTCTCCCCCATCGTTGCCCTGTCTATACTGCAATTGGAACCGATCTCTACATTATCTTCAATTAATACAATTCCTGTCTGAGGTATTTTTTTATAAGTCCCGTCATCCTGTTTTGCAAAACCAAATCCATCCGAACCTATTACTGTCCCTGAATGAATGGTCACATTATTCCCTATGATACAATTTCTGTAAATGGTGACATTTGGATAGATCCTGCAATCAGATCCAATTACACAATTGTTTTCTATTGTTGTATTGGAATATATTTTTGATCTGTCCCCTATTGTGCAATCATCACCTATACTTACAAATCCGGCTAAATATAAATCTTCACCAAGTTTAGTATTTTTTCCTTTACAAACATATTCTGAAATTCCTGTTAAGCTATTTTCTTTTTCATTTTCAAATATATCAAGCAGTGTAAGGAATGAGCTGTATGGATCAGAAACTCTGACTAAAGATATTCCATCCCTGACCGGGCTTAATTCAAGTTCTTCAGATATTACAATTGCTGAAGCAGAAGTAGTCTTATAAAATTTCTCATATTTTGAATTTGCAATGAAAGTAATTTCTTCTGAACCTGCAGTTTCGATTTTTCCGATGCCTTTTATCTCAAGTTCTTCATTACCTTCGATCCGCCCGTTTATCAGAGCTGCTATTTCCTTTAACTTCATTATTTTCCTTCCAGAGTATTTATTACTTTTAAAGTCAGATCATAATTTTCATTCACATATAAAAGCATTATTTCAGAGCTTCTGTCAAACACGTAATCATAATTCCCATCTTTTGCAACAATTTCAATAGCTTTGAATACTTTATCCAAAACAGGTTTCATGAATTCGGTTTGTTTCTGAAAATATTCTCCATTCTCTCCAAACTTTTCCGTTCTGAAATTTATAACTCTGGTTTCAAGATTTTTTATCTGTGTCTCTGTCTGCTCTTTTAGCTGATCAGTTAAGATCAGCTTCTTTTTTTCAAAATCATCTTTCATGTTCTGAAGACTGTCTTCCAGAACTTTTAATTCCGTCTGCCATTCTGTAACCTGATTATCAAGACGGGCTTTTGCATCTCTTGAATCCTGCATACCGTCAATTATTTTTTTCGAATCTATGTATCCTACTTTAGTCTGCGACATGAGGCTGTTTGCAGAAAAGATTACGACAAAAGAAAATAATATTGTTAATAGTGATTTATTCGGAATGATCATAACATTTGTAATTTAACATTAAAATGCCTGTCTTTGATCTTCAGACAGGCAAAAAATAATTTAACTGCATAGAAACCTGCAATAAGATCTATTTTAATTTATCAAGAACTTTAAATGTAATGTCAAATTCTTTATCTCCGTAAAGCATAGTTCCGTCCGCCTTATCAAAAACAAAATTGATCTTCATTGATTTAGCTACCTGTTCAATAGTCTTTGTAATTTTATCTTTTACGGGTTTAAATAACTCAGATTGTTTCTGAAGAAGGTTATTCTGTACAGTTTGTTTATAACTTTCAAAACTTTCACTCATAGTCTGAATTTCATTCTGAAGCTCGCCGATCGTTGTTTGTAATTCCTTCATTTCAGCATCTGAAGTGATCTGACCTGATTCAACTTTTTTCTGAGCATCATCATACTGAGTTTTGAATGTTTCAGCTTTTGATTTCAGATCGTTTTCTTTTGTCTGAATGGTATCAAGATATTGCTTTTGCAGACCTTCAAGTTCTGACTGCACTGCCTGTGCTTCAGGAAGCTGTTTCAATATAGTTTCACTGTCAACAAATCCAATTTTCACCTGTGCATTTGCTTCGCTATAAAAAAACATTGATACAAAAGCCAATGTTATTAAAATATATTTTGCATAACTTGTTTTCAAAAAAAATTTCTCCTTCTTATTTTAGTTTAATTTGTTATTAATTTAGTTTTTATTCTTGTTTGTTAAAATCCTCTTCCAAACTGGAAGTGAAATAGAAATTCAGGAGGCTGCCCGTCTGCTGCTCTTCGGTCAAATCCATATCCGAAGTCAAACCCAACCAGCCCTACTGCCGGTAATATTAATCTTGTTCCGAATCCTGCTGATCTGTACAGATCAAACGGATCGGTTTTATTTATGTCAGACCAGACATTCCCTGCTTCAAGAAATCCTAATAAAAAAATCGGGATCGGATCCTGAGAAAGTGAATATCTGAGTTCTATTCCGAATTTAGTTGTTACTGTTCCTCCTATCGGACTTCCGAATGAATTCTTCGGTCCGATGCTTCTGTCATCATAACCTCTTAATGCAATAGTGTTATATGTTAATCCGTTACCACCCATATAAAAAGTTTCAGTAGGCGGCAGATAGTCATCTCCGGCTGTTGAATTCACAAATGAAAACTGAAAATTTGAAAATAATACTAATTTTCTGTTTAATGACAGAGGAGTATATGCTTCTGTAAGAAATATATTTTTTATAAAATTTATTGATCCGGGTAACAACCATCCGCCGGAAAATTCAGTCGAGTTGGAAACTTTTGTTCCTGAAGTCGGAAATACAGGTTCGAAGACAGTTGATCTTGAAATGATCTGTCTGATACTGAACTGGCTTCTTTCACCTTCCTGATAAAAATCATCTCCATTGATAACATCCGTGCGCTGAAATTTTAAAGTCCAGTCACCTCTGAAATAGTCATCAGGGAATTTAAACCTTCTTCCAATGTTTATTGAAGCTCCGGTTTCTTTCAGATCCACACCCTGATTCTGTCGCGTATCAAAAATATTAAATCCGAACTGAGTAGGAGTATTCCATAACCACGGTTCCTGAAATCCAAGATCAAAAGTTCTGTATGTTCCGCCGGTTCCAAATGTCCAGTTGAAAGATAATATCTGACCTGCCCCGCCCTGAAACGGCTGGGATATATCAAAATTATTGAAAGTAAGCCCAAGCGTTCCTGTAACACCGTAACTTCCGCTGTATCCGACTGATGCATTAAACTGGTCAGAAGATTTTTCTTCTACCAGATATTTCATGTTTACCGTACTGTCATTGGCAAGAGATATATCCTGTGAAAGTTTTTCAGGATTGAAATAATTTAACCCCGATAACTGCTGCATGCTTCTTTTTATTGCACTCTTACTAAAATAATCGCCCGGAAGAGTATACAACTCACGTCTCATAACTTTATCCTGCGTCTTATCATTTCCTTCAAAACTTATCTGTCCGAATTTAAATTGAATTCCTTCATTAAGAATTATATTAAGATCTACCTTATTCGGTTCTACCGGATTTTCTACTACATCTGCATTAAATGCAAGATAGCCTTTGTCAAGATACAACGAGCTTATATCAGATTCACTTTCATTACCGTAAAGATTTTCATTCAGTTTTTTTGAATTATAAACCTCACCATTCCGGAATCCCAGTCTTGCATAAAGCAGATCAGGTTCAAATATTGTGTTACCTTCAAAAGTCACATTGTTAACATAATATTTTTTACCCTCATTTATTTTGATCTTTATGTTTACATCTTCCTTTGATGGCAGAATTATCAGTTCATCATCCTGAATAAACGCATCTTTAAATCCGTTCTCTTTATAATAATTTTCTATAAGAACTTTATCCTCTTCGTATTTTTTCTTGTCAAATGTTGCCCCGTCAAAAATATTCCACCACACTGCTTCACTGGTTTCATCCATAGCGCTTTTAAGATCACTCGATGAAATATTCTTATTCCCTTCAAATATAATTTTTCTGACAGTCAGTTGATTTCCTTCGTCAATTTTAATTCTCACCCGTGCTTCATTACCGGCTGAGATAAGTTTATCAACAGTTACCTTTGCAAGTCCATAACCCTCGTCTGCATAATACTTCTCAAGATTATATTTTATATCCTGAAGTTTCTGATCTGATAATATTTCTCCTGTTACGAGATTTATCTGGTCGGCCAGATCACTTTCCGAATATTCATCATTACCGGTAATCTCAACCTTTTCCACTCTTGGAAGTTCTTCTACTTCAATTACAAGATATACGTCATTTCCGAATTTTTTATCTACATATATCTTAACATCGGAGAATATACCGATCTTCCATAATCTGTTTATTGCTTCTCTTGTCTGATCTGAAGGTATGATTATTTCCTGACCGGTTGTTAAACCCGAATAGGAAATTATTGTTGCAGCTTCATAATTTTTATTACCTTTTGTACTTATGCTGGCTATTTTGTATGTCGAAGGTCCTTCAACCTGTGAATATAGACTGCTGAATGATAGTGTAATTATAAAAACGAGGGCTGTTGAAATTTTCCTTAAAGTGCTTCTATGCATTATTTTATTTTGCCTTTTTCTTGTTTAGTTGTTCACTTGTCATACCGAATCTTCTTTCTCTTTTCTGAAATTCCGATATTGCCTTGTAATACTGATCTCTTTTAAAATCCGGCCAGTAATTATTATCTATGTATATCTCGCTGTAAGCTATCTGCCAAAGCATATAATTGCTGATCCTGAATTCTCCGCCTGTCCTTATCATTAGATCAGGATCGGGAAATTCACTCATTGACAAATAATTCTCAAAATCTTTTTCATTGAAATTATTTAAATCGATATTTGATTTATTATGTTCCTTTATAACACTCTTTACTGCATTTAAAATGTCCCATCTGCCGCTGTAGTTCAATGCCAGATTCAAAGTCATCAGCTTGTTATCTTTGGTCTTTTCCATCGCATCACTGAGCTCTTTCATTACTTTATCCGGCAAACCCGACAAATTACCTGTTGCAACAAGTTTTACATTATTCTGATGCAGCCTGTCAGTCTCATCTCTGATAGAACGTATAAGTAACTTCATCAATAAAGTTATCTCATTCTTCGGTCTTCTCCAGTTTTCAGTTGAGAATGTGTATAATGTAAGATATTTAACTCCAAGCTGACCTGATGCTTCTACTATGTCTCTTGCAGAATTAACACCTTCGTTATGACCGAATACTCTGGATAATCCTTTGGACTTTGCCCACCGGCCGTTTCCATCCATGATTATTGCTACATGTACAGGTATCTCACCGTTGTTCTTCAACTCATCCTGTTTTATCTTATCTTTTGGTGACGGCTCTATCAAACTAAATTACTTTTCCATTAAATTAAATAAATTCAGATTACTGAATTTTATCAGATTTTAAATAAGTTTGTTCAATTTCATTTTCCGGTCGAATTACAACAGACCCAGAATTCTTTTAATGATAGTCATTTTTTCAGAGGCAATAGTCCCGGCGTTACTGTTTCCTTCCCTGATTATAACTTCAAGTCTTTCTTCATCATTTCTGATCTCTGAAAATGTTTTTTGCAATTGTGTCAATTTTTCGGCTACCAATTCTCCGAGATCCGATTTAAACTGACCATATCCTTTTCCCTGATAATAATTTTCCAGATCTGCTATGGATTTACCCGAAAATTCCGAATAAATGTTTAACAAATTGCTGATAGCTGGTTTATCTTTTGAATACTTAATTTCACTCCCCGAATCAGTTACTGCACGTTTGAATTTTTTTATTATTGAATCTTTATGATCATCCAGACCAATGTAACTGTCAGTGGATTCACTCTTACTCATCTTTTTATCAGGTTCATTTAAAGACATTATCTTTGAACTTGTCTTGGATAAAGTTGCCTTGGGTATCTTGAAAGTCTCACCGTGAAGATTATTGAATCTTTGCGCTATCGTTCTGCATAACTCAATATGCTGGGTCTGATCTATCCCGACTGGGATCTCGTCAGCATCATAAAGTAAAACATCACCTGCCATCAATACAGGATAATCGTACAGTCCCGCAAGCTGTCCTTCTTTACCGGCTTTAGATGATTTATCTTTGAACTGAGTCATCTTCCCCAGTTCTCCCATCGTAACATAATTATTCAATATCCAGCAGATCTCACTGTGAGCAGGGATCATTGACTGTACAAATATTACGGATTTATTAGGATCAACTCCAACCGTTACAAGCCAGGCTACAATATCAAGGCTTCTCTTTCTGAGCTGATCAGGATCCTGCCTTACGGTAATAGCATGAAGATTTGCAATGAAGAAAAAATTTTCGTTTTCCTCATTTTGATTTTCAGCCCAGCCTTTCATTGCTCCAAGATAGTTTCCTATTGTCAGATCACCCGATGGTTTTATTCCTGATACTACTCTTTTCAAAAAATTATTTCCGGTTTTATTAGAAAATTATATTTTAAACTGTTTTTAAATTTATTACTTCTTTGACTCGAACCAATCAATATATGCTTTCGTCAGATCATAAGTTTCAATCAAAGCTTTCCCGTGTGTTCTCTCCACTCCATGTGAAGCGGATACACCCGGACCGATCAGTCCTACCCTTACATCATATCCGGCGCTCAATGCTGCACTTCCGTCCGAACCGTAATACGGATATATATCCGTTACATAATTTATTTTATTCTTTTTTGCCAGTTCACGTAATCTGTTCGTAACATTAAAATCATATGGTCCTGTAGAATCTTTTACACAGATCGAAACAGCATCTTCTTTTCCGCTGCAGCCGGCTCCAATGACAGCCATGTCCAGCACCAGTAACTCTTCTGCAGAATCCGGAATTCCTACACATGATCCATGTCCTACTTCTTCATAATTGGAAAAATAAAAAGCAGTGTTTTTTATATTCTTTGATTTGTATAAATTTTTTATCAGTTCGATCATAACTGCAACACAGGCTTTATCATCAAGAAATCTTGATTTGATGTATCCGCTTTCCGTGTGCTCAAACCTGTTGTCATAAAATATAAAATCCCCGACATCAATACCGAGTTTTAAAACATCATCCTTCGAATCTACCGCTTCATCAAGTCTGACTGACATAGTACCTGTTTCTCTTTTCTCAGTATTAACATTCCTGTTTACATGACTTGCAGGATTATTCAGTAAAAAAGTACCACGGAATAATTTTCCTTTCGAATTCCTGACAGTTACATACTCACCTTCAAAAGAATTTAACGGATAGCTTCCCAGTATGGAAATTTCAATCGTTCCGTTAGATCTGATTTCTTTTACCATTGCACCGAGAGTATCAATATGACCTGTAATGATCAGACGCGGCTTTTCCGAGAAAGAGATCATCATAGATCCCTTGTTGGTCTTTTTAATAAGTAACCCGTCAAGTCCACTGAAAAGATCTTCGATATGACTTATCACGTCTTCAGTATATCCGGTAGGTGAATTTATTTTTAAGATATTCTCTAATGAAGAGACAATACTTTTTATCATTTTTGCTGTGAAGTTGTATCTGTAATTACTTTTTGAATCGTTTCCCCTTCTTTGGTCATGCCGTACTTATCTCTTGCAACTTCTTCAAGTTTTTCATCTGACACATTCAATGCTTCTATTTCTTTTTTTAACAATTCCGATTTTTTATACTCAGCTTCAAGTTGTTTTTCAAGTTCATTTTTTTCCGATTCAAGCTTGTATCTCTGAATTATTCCCTTATTACCAAATACAGCAAGTGAGATCAATCCTGTAAAGAATAAAATTACAAGAACAAATCTTGAATTGTACTTAATGAATCTTGCTGTTTTTTTAAAGATACTCTCTGATTCCATGTTATTTCTGTAAAGATAAATTTATTATGCTTTCTATAAGCTGATTAAACGTCACGTCATTTGCAGCCGCTGATTTCGGTACCAGTGATGTTTCTGTCATTCCCGGTAAAGTGTTTACCTCAAGACAATAAAGCTCATTATTGCTGTCCAATATATAATCTATTCTGGAATAAACCGAACATCCCAGGATTCTGTGCGCTTTAAGCGCATTCTCTTTTGCTTTTTTTTCTATATCCGGTGGAATTTCCGCCGGGCAAAAATACTCCGTCATTCCTTTGGTGTATTTATGCTCGTAATCATAAAATCCGTCCTTAGGTCTTATCTCAATTACCGGAAACGCTTCATTACCTATTACCGGTACTGTCAATTCCCTGCCTTTAATATATTGTTCGATTAATACTTTATTGGAATAGCTGAAAGCCAGTTCCATAGAACTGCCAAGCTGTATATCCTCTAAATCAGGCTGAACTATCGACAAACCTACTGTGCTTCCTTCATCATTTGGTTTTACAACGCAAGGATAACTTACGGTTTCTGAGATTTGACTATTCAGTTTTTCATGATCTCCGTCAAAAGTTTCTTTATTAACAACTATCCACTCAGGTGTCTTTATTCCGGCTGATTTAAGAATAACTTTAGAAATGTCCTTATCCATTGCAAGTGCCGAAGAAAAAACATCTGAACCGGTATAATTAATGCCCCTTAATTCAAGTAATGTCTGTATTTTACCGTCTTCTCCGAATTTTCCGTGAACGCCTAAAAATGCAAGATCGACGTCATCAAAAATATCAGAATTTATACAATCCAGAATTTTTTTATTTGATAAACGGTTAATCTCTGACAATTCTTCAATTGAAGGCGATTCTTTTTTTACTCCGCTTTTAAAGATCTGCTCTTCTTCAGCTATGTATGTTCCATTAATGGGATCAATAACCTTTACCAGATGTCCGAGATCCCGCAATGCTTTTACGATACTTTTACTCGAAGCTATAGAAACATCTCTCTCGGCAGACGGTCCGCCGGTAATCAAAACTATATTCAATTAATAGAAAAAATTTTAGTAATATACAGATTTCTGAAGTGTTTTAAAATGTTAAATATGGGTAAATATGTTTAAATATTGTGTAGAAATATAGACAAATATTTTAACTTTTATTTGAGGTTAATTGTATTCACTGATCGTTCCCAAACTATCCGCACAAGCGGAACGTTTGGGAACGCACATGCACATGAAGCTCCGCTTCAAAATACCTTTTCAAAATTGCAAACACTTATCCGGAGCTTGTTTGATCTATTCTGCCACGGCGGAGGGGGGCAGGGAAAGGTTGTTTATTGGAAGTTAAGCTTTTCTTTATTCATTCAAAATCATTTCAGCAGCAATTCCCTTCTGTATATTGATAGCATCCTTTTCGGATCTTGCCTCCGTGATGATCCTGATTATAGGTTCTGTATTTGACTTCCGCATGTGTATCCAGTGATCACTGAAATCAGCTTTGAGTCCGTCTGAAATATTCAGATTTATAACATTTTTATCTTTTTTCAGTTTTTTCTCAAAATCTTTCAAAACTTTTCCCGGATCAGTTAATCCTTCTATCTTTGACTTGGAAATATGATATTCCGGCAGTTTGTTTTTATATTCGCTTAATTTCTGTCCGCTGTCAGCAATCTCATTTAACACAAGTACGATCCCGGCAAGAGAATCCCTTCCGTAATGAAGTTCGGGATAGATCACTCCCCCGCTGCCCTCACCGCCTATGACAGATTTATTCTTTTTCATTTCTTTGACTACATTTATTTCCCCGACCGGACTTCTGAAAACTTTTGCGCCATTTAAATCAGCAATATCATCCACCGACCTTGTTGTTGAAAGATTTACAGTTACACTTTTCTTACTACTTTTGGTGTTCTTCAATACAAAGTTTGCCGCAGTAGTTATTGTATTTTCCTCGCTGAACGGTACACCTTTATCAGTAATAAGAACCAGTCTGTCAGCATCCGGATCAACTGAGATCCCAATATCAGCTTTATGTTTCAATACTGCTTTTGATAACAATTTTAAATTTTCAGGTATTGGTTCAGGTGTATGAGGAAATTTACCGCTGCCGTCACAGAATAATCTTACAACCTTGCATCCAAGCCTTTCAAGTAATTCAGGTACTATCACAGATCCTGACGAATTCACTGCATCAACTACAACTTTGAATTTCCTGTTACGGATTTTCTTAATATTCAGTATCCTGAGTTTCAGAACTTTCTCAATATGCTTTTCTGTCCAGGTAAAATCACTGTTTACTTTTCCAATTCCATTTACATCAGCATAACTAAAATTTTCTTCTTTGACAATTTTCAAAAATTCTTTGACCTGAACTTCATCAAGAAATGTCCCGTCCGGATTCAGAAATTTCAACCCGTTCCATATCTGAGGATTATGAGAAGCTGTAATTGCAATACCACCATTGCTTTTAAGATCTTCAGTCGCGATCTGAACAGTCGGAGTCGGCGCTATCCCAATATTAACAACATCACAACCGCACATTGCCAAATTGCTGACAGTCATGTATTCTATTACTTCCCCATTCATTCTGCCGTCGCTTCCAATGACTATCTTTAAATTATTTCCTTTTTTTAGTTTAGAGTTTCTTCTGCAGTATTCAGCAAATGCCGATGTAAACTTTATTATATTCTCAGGCGTGAGACTGTCTCCAAGTATTCCTCTGACTCCTGAAACTGATGCGATGATGTCTGACATATGGTATTAAGTATTAAGTATTAAGTATTAAGTATTAAGTATTAAGTATTAAGTATTAAGTATTAAGTATTGAGTATTAAGTATTGAGTATTGAGTATTGAGTATTGAGTATTGAGTATTGAGTATTGTGTAAAAATGAAAACAAATCCAAAATCCAAAATCAAAGATCAAAAATCCTTTCCAGTTCTTCCAGTTGCTCAACTGTATTGATCCCGCTGATCTCTGCTGTATTCTTTACAGGGAAAGCTCCTATCTTCTTTCCAATGCTCTTAAAATATTTAAAAATATCCGTCAGATAATATTCTCCCTGAGCATTCTCGGTCTTAAGTGTTTTTAATGCTTCAAATAAAATTTTATTATCAATCAGATATATTCCGGAATTGATCTCTTTACATTTTCTTTCTTCTTCATTGCAATCTTTTTCCTCTCTGATATCAATGAAATTCCCTTCGGGATCTCTTAAAACCCTGCCATATCCCGTCGGATCTTCAAAGACTGCTGATATCAGACTTGCATCGAATTTATTTTCCCTGTGAAAATTCAGAAAAGAATTAACTGTTTCAAAAGAAAGCATAGGTACATCTCCTGATAGTATCAAAACATCCCCGTCAAAATCCTTAAGAAGTTCTTCAGTCTGCATCACAGCATGACCAGTGCCTAGCTGTTCATCCTGATGTGCATATTTTATCTTATCATTACTTTCGGGAAATCTGTTTCCAAGATGTTCAATCACTGATTGCTTCATATGCCCGACAATCGGTAAAATATTCTCTGAATTAATTTTCATTGCTAATTCAGTTACATGTTCGATCATTGGTTTGCCTTTGAATTCATACATGACCTTTGATTTGTCGGGATTCTTCATGCGTTTACCTTTTCCCGCAGCCATTATTACTGTTACAAGTTTTCTGTTCATTTATAAGATTACGAATTTAAATTTACACAAAAAATAAATCCCTCTTTCCTCCGTAAATCAGGGAGAAAGCGGGAAATCAATTATGATTAATATAATATTAATGATTTATGAATTATAGTGGCTATATTTTAACTTATTAAGATATTCTTTACTAATAAAATTTGTCATTCCCGCCCGCCTGCATAAAAATTTCATCAGGCTAACAAATATAGATATGCAGGCGGGCGGGTATGACAACTATTTTTTTTATAAATAAACCTCTAGTATCTCATATAGCACCTTAATGTTTTATATAAGCACTTAAGTCCTAACTCTTTTCAAAAATTATATTATCGATAAGCCTTGTAGTTCCTACCTTTGCAGCAAGTGAGATCAATACCTCACCTTTGTATTTCGTCAAATCTTTTATCGGATCCAAAACTTCATTATCAGTTATTGCATAATACTGCAATTCAAATTCCGGAGTTCTTTCTTTAATTATACCGTTTACTTTTTTAATTATCAGATCCGGGTCCGCAATATTTTCTTCAAGAATAAGTCTTTTACCTTCATCGAGAATATATTTTAAAACAGAAGCTTTATTTTTCTCTGATTCACTGAGGAATGTATTCCTTGAACTCATAGCCAGCCCGTTATCTTCACGCATTGTTTTACAGACCACTAATCTGGTTTCCATATTAAGATCAGAGATCATTTTCTTTATGATCACATTCTGCTGGGCATCTTTCTGTCCAAGATATAACTTAACCGGCTTTACGGCATTTAGCAACTTAGTGACAATAGTCGCCACTCCGCTGAAATGACCGGGTCTGAATTTCCCCTCAAGCTTATCTGAGATATCAGATACAATCACAGAAGTACAGTTATTTTTATTATACATCTCATCCGTCTCAGGACAGAATATGATATCAACTCCTGCTTTTTCACAGATATGATAATCACGGGTTATATCTCTCGGATATTTATCAAAATCTTCACCCTTGCCAAACTGAGTAGGATTAACGAATAAACTTACTACAACTATATCATTTTCATCTTTTGCTTTCAGCATTAATGAAGTATGACCGGCATGAAGAAAGCCCATAGTCGGAACCAAAGCTACTTTTTTCCCAATGCATTTGTAATAATCTGAAATTTCCTGAATTGCAGAGATCTCTTTTATTACCTTCATTAATTTTGAATATGATTTAATATTGTGGTGAGTTTTTCTTTGAGGTCTTTTCTTGAAACAATAAAATCAATGAATCCATGTTTCAATAAAAATTCCGATCTCTGGAATCCTGCAGGAAGGTCTTTACCCGTTGCCTGTTTTACTACTCTCGGACCTGCAAATGCAATCAGAGCCTTTGGTTCGGCAATGTTAATATCACCAAGCATAGAAAAAGAAGCGGTGGTCCCGCCTGTAGTCGGATTTGTCAGAATTGAAATATAAGGAATTTTTTCCATATCAAGTTTTGCCAGTCTTGAACTGGTTTTTGCAAGCTGCATCAGAGAAATAGCGCCTTCCATCATCCTGGCTCCTCCGCTTGAAGATATTATGATCAGAGGATTTTTTGTTTTCAAGGCTTTATCAATCGCACGGCTTATTTTTTCACCTACGACACTACCCATGCTTCCGCCTATAAATCCGAAATCCATGCAGGCAATGACTACATTAATATTATTTATTTTTCCTGTCCCTGTTCTTACTGCATCAAAAAGATCTGTTCCCTTGATTGTTTCTTCTAATCTTTTCTTATATGGTTTAGTATCGCTGAATTCGAGAGGATCAGTCGAACGGATCTTTCTGTCCATTTCCTTAAATGATTTATCATCAAGCAGAATGTTGAAATACTCTTCACTTCCGATCCTGAAATGATGACTGCATTTGGTACAGAGATACAGATTAGCTTCCCATTGCTTTTTATGCATCATTTCACTGCACTCAGGACATTTTATCCAAGTGCCGTCTTTAACATCTTTTTTTTGTGTGGATATATCTATGTTATCTTTGGATCTTTTAAACCAGGCCATAATTAATTGTATTTGTAAAAATAAACAAGTTTATCCCCAAAATAAAATCAATTATTGGGAATAAATTCATTCATATAAAAAGGTTCGGAAGTATTAAAATTACTGAACATTCCGTTTTCTATAGCTTCTGTAGTTAAATCCAGTTGTGATTCTGAATTTGAAATTCCGGACAGATCTTTAACATTAATTTCAAACTCTCTGAAATGATCATTATTTATATATTCATCAGCCACTATATCGAATCCGTCTTTAAAAATATCTTCGGGCTTATCTTTCTTATAATCTGATAGCCGGATTAATTTTCCGTCTTTCCTTCCATACCCGCAATAGTAAAATTCTGAAGTTCTTGTATTGGAAAATATTATTGAAATTACATTATTTTCGCCGGAGTATTTATTAGCTAAAATATCAAGTGAACTGATCTCTATCAACTTGCTTCCGGTACAGTAACAAATTCCTTTTGCTATTGCCGAACCGATCCTCAAACCTGTAAATGATCCGGGACCGTTTGATAAACTTACATACCGGATATCCTTTAATTCGATGCCTTTATCATTAAATGTTTTTTTAACATGATAGATCAGCATATCTGCATTTTCACTTTCAGGAAGCCGTTCATTGATTAACAATAAACCATCCTTAATGTAACTGAATTCTATTTTTTTTGAAGAAGTATCCAGTAATAAAATGTTCCGATCTTTTCGCGAAATCACTATCCTGCATTAATTAAAAATCCGGATAACTTATTATCCGGTCTGAATCAGTTTTACCATGGTCAAATGTAACTTTCAGAATATTATAATTCAGATATCTTTCAGCTATTCCCGGCCATTCAATAAGACAAATTGATTCATCAGTATTATAATGATCAAAGCCTATTTCCCTGAACTCTGAAATATTTTTCAACCGGTACAGATCAAAATGATTGATCTTAATTTTACTTCCCCGGTATTCATTGACTAAATTAAATGTAGGGCTGGTTACTTTATCTTTAACATCAAAGAAATCACATATTCCTTTTACAAACTGTGTCTTGCCGGTTCCAAGCTCACCTGCCAATCCTACTGTATCTCCGGGAGATAGCTTTCCGGCAAATTCAAATCCCAGTAATACTGTCTCTTCCGGAGAACGGGAAACATGTTCTGATAATTTTCCGGGATTTGAAATCAATTTCTTAATAATATCTGATTGGATCTGTTTTGATCTATTTTGGATCTAAAGTTACAACAGGCAATATCATTTCATCAATGGATATTCCGCCATGCTGAAATGTATCGTTGTATTGATTTAAATATTTATGATAATCAGTCGGATATACAAAATAAAAATCTTCTTTCGCGATAATATAATTTACAACTCCGTTTCTTTTCGGAAGTTTATAATCCAGCGGGTTTCTTACAAATATAGCATGTCTGGAATCAGATTTAACATTTCTACCGCATTTATATCTGAGATTAGTTGAAGTTTCCCTGTCACCCATTGCCTTGACTCCGTGAAGACATCTGATACTTCCATGATCAGTGGTCAAAATGATCTTGACATCTTTTTTCGTCGAAAGCTGTCTCAGCATTCCAAAAAATGAAGAATGTTCAAACCATGAAGCAGTTAAAGATCTGTATGCAGATTCATCCGGAGCGATTTCTTTTAAGATCGCATTATCACTTCTTGAATGAGCAATCATATCTACAAAATTTATAACTATTGCATTCAGATGATTTTGAGTGTAAGACATTATTTTACTTTCTATTCCACGGCCAAAATTTGAATCCATGATCTTTGTATACTTCAGCTCGTTTCTGAGCTTTACTCTTCTTCTTTCAAGCAGTTTGATCAGGAAATCTCTCTCATAATTATTTTTACTGTTCTCATCATCATCATTCTTTTTCCAGAGCTCAGGATAGTGTTTCTCTATATCAGACGGGAACAGTCCTGAAAATATTGCATTCCTGCTGTAAGGTGTAGCTGTAGGCAAAATTGAGTAATGATAATCTTTACTGATCTTAAAATAATCATAGAGATATTTTTCCATTACCATCCATTGATCCATTCTCATGCAATCAACGACAAAAAGAAATACAGACTTATCGCTGTCAAGTTCGGGAATTACAAACTTGTCAACTATTTCATTTGAGAGTATTGGTTTATCCGTGTCAGAATTTACCCAGTCAAGATAATTTTTTTCAACGAATTTTGAAAACTCAGTATTGCAGTCTCTTTTCTGTGTAAGAATTGTTTGTTTCAAACCAAGATCAGGATGCTCATCAAGCTCCAATTCCCATCCTGTCATTTTCATGTGAATATCGATCCATTCCTGCCATGTCGGACTTTCCATCATAGCCATGGATATCTTATTGAATTCCTGTATGTAATCCTTTGATACCTGAGAACCTTTGAGTCTTTTGGAATCAAGCATTTTCTTACATACAAGCAGCAACTGCGTTGGATTTACAGGCTTGATAAGGTAATCGGATATCTTATTTCCGATTGCATCTTCCATGAGACTTTCTGTCTCATTCTTTGTAACCATTACAACCGGCAAACTTGGCTTGATATCTTTTATTTCAAGAAGTGTCTGAAGACCGCCCATTCCTGTCATCATTTCATCTAGGAATACAAGATCGAATTCATTTGATCTTATGAGATTGATTCCGTCTTCACCATTTGTTGCTTCCTGTACATTGTATCCTTTTTGTTTCAGAAACATTATGTTGGACTTCAGAGACTCGATCTCATCATCCACCCAGAGAATATTTGATTTTTCTTTTAAATTGTTTAGTGTATCACTCATGCTGCTTTGCACAATGTTTTGCATATTTTATTCCTTTCGTTTTACTTTTAATGAATAAAGTAAAAAAATAAGTCATATTTGCATAATATTTAAGTTTATTGTATTCTACTGAATGAACTTAACAATTAAATAATCATATTAAAAGTCATTCAATTTAGCTTTTTGTAAATTATTGTAAGTACTAAAAACATTGTAAAATCAGTAACGATAATTATAATTCGGTAAGTTTATAAATTTTGTTTGAATGGTATACTTGTTAATTGATAATAAAGTTCTGTTTGAGAAATGAGAAATGAGAAATGAGTATTGAGTATTGAGTATTGAGTATTGAGTATTGAGTATTGAGTATTGAGTATTGAGTATTGAGTATTGAGTAT
>JAGQWH010000339.1 GCA_020437545.1 Ignavibacteriota bacterium | reverse complement strand
ACTTAATACTTAATACCTAATACCTGATACTCAATACTCAATACTCAATACTCAATATTAAAAAATGAACCCCGTAGAAATAATAAAACACAAACGAAATAATAATATCCTTTCACACGATGACATAGAGTATTTTATTAATGGATATCTGAAAGGTGATGTAACTGAATATCAGATGGCAGCTTTCCTTATGGCGGTATATTTTAACGGGATGAATGATGATGAAACATTTTACCTGACTGAGATAATGCTTAACAGCGGAGTCGTGATCGATCATCCGGATTTGAAATCAGTTAAGATCGACAAACATTCTACAGGCGGTGTAGGTGATAAGACCTCTCTCATTCTTGCTCCGCAGATCGCATCATGTGGCATTGCCGTGCCGATGATTTCAGGCAGGGGACTCGGACATACAGGTGGCACTCTCGATAAACTCGAATCCATTCCCGGTTTCAATATTCATTATTCCATAGATGATTTCAGAAGAATAATCATTCAATGCGGTGTAGTAATGATAGGACAGACAGATATGCTTGCGCCGGCTGATAAGAGGATATATTCTCTGAGAGATGTGACCGCAACCGTTGAATGTATTCCTCTGATCACTTCGAGTATCATGAGTAAAAAACTCGCCGAAGGAGCTGACGGACTTGTATTTGACATTAAGATCGGTCAGGGAGCTAATCTTCCGGATCATGAGCAGTCACTTGAACTCGCTAAAAAACTTTTAGCTATATCAAAAAAATTCGGCAAGAAAGCAATTGCCATCCTCACTGACATGGAGCAGCCGCTTGGGAGGAATATCGGCAACTGGCTTGAGGTGGAAGAGTGTATTGAACTCATGAACGGTAAGATGATACCCGATCTTTACAAACTTAATAATGTTCTCGCCGGAGCAATGATATACCTTGGCGGAAAAGCCGGAAGCATTGAAGAAGGTGAGAAGATAGCCAATCAGAAACTCATTGATAAAAGTACTTATAAAAAATTTCTTGAACTGGTGGAAATTCAAAAAGGAGATGTTGATTATATCAAAGACTGGGCAAATCTGAAGAGGGCAAAGTTTAAGAAAGAAATATTTGCAGATGAAAGCGGATTCGTTTCAAAGATGCATGCAATGGATTTTGGATTTACTGCCATCGAACTCGGGTGCGGAAGGAAAAAAACGGATGATAAGATCGACTATCTTGCCGGTATCATTCTTAAAAAGAAATGCGGGGATGAAGTTAAGAAAGGCGAACTGTTATACGAACTTTATGCAGAAACCGAAGAGAAACTTGCAGCCGGCGTAAAGAGATCCGAAAAAGCAGTTGAAATATCTGCTGCTAAACCTGTCCTGCCTAAACTTATCATTGATATACTTGAGTAACTTTTCATTAGCTGAAAAATTTTAATACTTAAAATGGATTAGTTAAAAGTTACGAGTTTCAAGTTACGAATTTCAAAATACAAATTGCAAATCTTTACTTTCAACGTAACTTGAAACTCGTAACTTGAAACTGGAATTTAGTATCAAGTAAAATTACATCAAACTCTCAAGGTATTTTTCTTTAAGCAAAGGAGTAATGCGGTACCGGTCGTCTCCAAAATCATTCATCATTGCAAGAAGAATATTATAAACAAGATCAACGCCTATCATTTCCGACCATTCTATCGGACCGTGAGGATAATTTGTTCCGAGCTTCATAGCAGTATCAATATCTTCTCTGTTGGATGTTCCTTCCTGTAATACAAGATACGCTTCGTTAATGATCAGTGTGATAATTCTCATTGCTATCATACCCGGCCTGTCCTTTACAGTACTGACTTCCATTTC
>JAGQWH010000338.1 GCA_020437545.1 Ignavibacteriota bacterium | reverse complement strand
AAAATGACAAAGGTAAAAGATTTTATGAGTCAATCCCTCTCAATACTGTTATTGAAAGACAGATTCAGGGAGATTCTTCAGTTCCAGAAACTGATGAAGAAGGCAATAAATTAATATTCCATTTATCACCTAATGATTTAGTCTATATGCCAACTCAAAGTGAAATTGAATCAAATAATATTGATTGGAAATCCCAAAAAGATATATCCGGTAGAATTTATAAAATGGTAAGTTGTACTGGTAATAAATGCGAATTTGTTCCAAACAATATATCAAAATCAATTTTAGATAATTTAGAATTAGGTACAAATAATAAAAATCAAAGAGCATGGGATGGAACAGTTGAGTTAATTAAATCCAAAAATAAAGAGAAATTTACAAGGGAAGATTCCGGAACTATGATTAAAGAAGTTTGTATTAAAGTTAAAATTGATCGTCTAGGAAATATAATAAAAATATAATGATCAAAAAAACCCTCTACTTCGGAAATCCTGCATATCTTAGTTTCAAAGACGAGCAATTCATAATTGAAAGAAGATCACGGGAAAGTATAGAAGAAAAAATAAACAGCGAAATATCAAATTCAGGAGATAATGATAAAATATCAGAAGATAAATATTTAAAAAGAAAAATGATTAAAGAAACAATCCCTGTTGAAGATATCGGAATTCTTATACTGGATCATCATGGAGTCAGCGTATCACAGTATTTGTTATCCAAGCTTCTTGAAAATAACACTGCTGTCATATTTTGTAACGATAAACATCATCCTACAGGCCTTTTACTGAATCTTGACGGAAATTCTGTACAGTCTGAAAAATTCAAAGCTCAGATAAAAGCTTCCATTCCTTTAAGAAAAAATCTCTGGCAGCAGACAGTATCATCAAAGATCGGTAATCAGGCTTCATTACTTAAGAAAAAAGGAGTAAATATCAAAAATATGGCGAGCTGGATGAAAAGCGTAAACTCAGGAGATACTAAAAATCTTGAAGCAAGAGCTTCCGTTTATTACTGGAAGAATTTATTCTCAGATGATTTGGATTTTTACAGAGACAGATACGGCGAACCTCCGAATAATTTGCTGAACTACGGATATGCAATACTAAGAGCAATAGTCGCAAGGGGATTAGTTGCATCCGGGCTTCTGCCTACTTTGGGAATTCATCACAGGAATAAGTATAACGCTTACTGTCTGGCTGATGATATAATGGAACCATATCGCCCTTTCGTGGATAATCTTGTATGCGGAATAATTGAAAAGGGAAATGATTTTTATAATTTAACTACGGATATTAAAAAAGATTTGCTTGGTCTTCCCGTGACGGATATATTTATAGATGGTGAAAAAAGTCCTTTAATGGTGGGATTGCAGAGAACGACTTCGTCACTTGCTAAATGTTTTGAAGGAAAGAGCAAGAAAATCATTTATCCGGAGCTAATCTGAATAAATATTGTACAATTATTCAATCATCTTTCAATGGAAATTACAATTCATTCATATTAAAATGCGTTTAGACGAATACAGAATTATGTGGATCTTAGTTTTTTTTGATTTGCCGACAGAAACCAAGAAAGACAGGATAAATTATACAAGATTCAGAAAAGCTATTAAGAAAGACGGTTTCAGCATGTTTCAGTTTTCAATATATACGAGACATTGCATGAGCCGAGAGAATACGGAAGTGCATGTAAAAAGAGTCAGATCAGTCTTACCTCCAAAAGGTCATATTGGGATATTGAGGATTACGGACAAACAGTTCGGGGAGATAGAAATATTTTACGGAAAGAAAAAAGAAGAAAAGATCATACCTCCTGCG
>JAGQWH010000337.1 GCA_020437545.1 Ignavibacteriota bacterium | reverse complement strand
ACAATACACAATACACAATACACAATACACAATACACAATACACAATACACAATACACAATACACAATACTTAATACCTAATACTTAATTGTCACATTCTAATTCAAAATTTCTAATAAACGGCGGGAAGCCTTTACATGGCAGTGTTAAAGTCAGCGGCGCTAAGAATTCCGCTTCAAAATTACTTGTAGCTTCTCTTCTGACAGATCAGAAATGCACACTTTATAATACTCCAAATAAGATCAGTGACCTTATCCTTACAAAAGAAATCTGCCAGTCAATTGGCAGCAGCATTCAAACCGAAAAAGATACTTTAATTACCGAAACGAAGAATATTACAAGTCATCACATAAATGAAGAAGATGGCAATAAAACACGTATTGCTATTCTGCTTGCAGGTCCTATGCTTTTGAGAACCGGCAGAGCAGAGATACCTGTTCCGGGCGGTTGTAAGATCGGAACAAGACCTGTGAATTTTCACATTGATTCGCTTGAGAAACTCGGATGTAAAGTTGAGATGAAAGGAAACTATTATATACTTACTGCAGATAGACTGGAAGGCTGTAATGTTCATCTTGATTATCCAAGTGTCGGCGCAACAGAAAATATAATTTTTGCGAGTACTCTTGCAAAGGGCAGAACTATCATTACAAATGCTGCAGTCGAACCTGAAGTAATCGATCTCATAAAATTTCTGCAGAAAATGGGTGCGATCATTGAGATCAGCACTGACAGGAAAATAACTGTTGAAGGAGTCGATCGTCTGACCGGAGCCGAGCATACTGTAATACCTGACAGAAATCAGGCAGCATCTTTTGCCTGCGCCGGTATTGCTTCAAAAGGAGATGTATTCATTGAAAACGCAATGCAGGATGATCTTATTACTTTCTTAAATACTATCAGAAAAGTCGGCGGGAAATATGATGTTAAAGATAACGGTATCAGATTTTATTATGACGGTGAGTTGAAATCAAAAGCCATAGAAACCAATGTTCATCCCGGATTCATGACAGACTGGCAGCAGCCGTTTGTAATTTTAATGACACAGGCAAACGGACTTTCTATAGTTCATGAAACAGTTTATGAAGAAAGATTCGGATACATTTCAGAGCTAAAAAAAATGGGAGCTGAAATAGAGTTGTATGATTCCTGCTTAGGCGGACTCGGTTGCAGATTTGCAAACACTCATTATTTTCACAGCGCAGTGATAAAAGGACCTACTCCTTTACATTCGGCGGAAATAACTGTACCCGATCTCAGAGCCGGATTCTCATACCTCATTGCGGGAATAATAGCAAAAGGTGAATCACTTGTCAACGGCGCAATTTATATTGACAGAGGTTATGAAGAGATCGATGTGAAGCTGAAGAATCTGGGGGCGGATATAAAGAGAGTGTAAAGTTGAAAGTTAAAAGTTGAAAGTTGAAAGTTGAAAGTTGAACATTGAGCATTAAAAGTCCGATCCCAGTCGGAGAGCCATTTTTAGAAATCCAAAATCCAAAATCCAAAATCAAAAATCCTATAATGTTATCATTCAAATACGAACTTGAAAAAGAAGCGCCGAAGATCTTACCGGGCGGCGTCACTCGGGGCGCTTCTGTAAATGAATTTCCCGCATCAGTCGGAATAGCCGGTGTCTCTATGAGACTCGAGCCGGGCGGACTCAGAGAACTTCACTGGCATGCCAATGCTGCTGAGTGGGGATATGTTTTAAAAGGCAGTTGCCGAACGACCTTGCTTCATCCAGACGGTTCATCATATATAGACACTTTTGATCCGGGTGACGTATGGTATTTCCCTCGCGGATACGGACATTCAATTCAGGGAATA
>JAGQWH010000336.1 GCA_020437545.1 Ignavibacteriota bacterium | reverse complement strand
TTGATTTTTGATCTTTGATTTTTGATCTTTGATTTTTGATCTTTGATTTTTGATTTCAGGTTAAATTTTTCATCGGTTATAGAGATTGAAAAAAATTGTAAATATAGATACATATCCGTTTACAGGTTAAATATTTATTAAAACCAGCATTTGGTCAAAAACTTGTTTTAGCTTAAGAAACTGAATTCGCAGGATTATAAAGATAATAGAATTGGGATATTACTGAAATCAAAAATCAAACACCCTAAATCAAAAATCTCTCTATTTCCTTTAATTTCAAATATAAAAACTATACTTTTCTTTCTCTAAAATTAAAAAATTATGGAAACAAAATATCCCGAAGTAAAAAATTACATTTCCGGTTCGTTCACCAAAAACGGACATAAAACAATGGATGTGCTATGTCCTCTTGACGGAAAAGTAATATCAACAGTTCCCTTATCAGGAAAGGCTGATCTTGATGAAGCAGTAAGATCAGCAGCAGAAGCTTATCAGAAATGGTCATTAGTACCTATTAAAGAAAGAGTTCAGGTATTTTATAATTACAAAACACTGCTTGAAAAAAATCTTACTGAACTTTCGGAACTCACACATATAGAAAACGGAAAGACATTTGAAGAGGCAAAAGCTGAAGTTGAAAAGAGTATTGAGCTTACTGAATTTGCATGTTCATTGCCTCAGCTTATTGGAGGTGAATTGCTTGAAGTAAGTGCGGGTGTTGAATGCCGGATCGAACATAAACCAATCGGAGTTGTAGCCTCAATCGCACCATTCAATTTTCCTCACATGGTTCCTCACTGGACCATTCCAAATTCTATAGCGCTTGGGAATTGCATGATATTGAAACCTTCAGAGCATGTTCCAATTTCTTCAAACAGGATAGCCGAAATGCTTAAAGAAGCCGGGCTTCCTGACGGAGTTTTCAATGTTGTTAACGGAGATAGGGAAATAGTGGAAGCTATATGTGATCATCCCGGAATTGCCGCGGTTTCATTTGTTGGCTCGACAAAGGTTGCAAAGATAGTTTATAAGCGTGCAACTTCAAATCTTAAAAGGTGTGTAGCATTAGGCGGAGCAAAGAATCATCTGATCGTCTTACCGGATGCTCATCCGGAAATGACAGCTAACAATGTAGCTGCTTCAATGTCAGGTTGTGCCGGACAAAGATGCATGGCAGCATCAGCCATGGTAGGAGTCGGGGAAGTAGACGGTATAATTGAAATGATAGTTGAAGAAGCTAAGAAGATCTTACCTGGAAAGAATCTAGGATCTGTTATTACAAAAGAAGCAAAAGAAAGAATTGAAAAATATATTTCGGAAGCTGAGAAGCAAGGTGCAAAGATACTTGTTGACGGGCGAAGTGCATCAGTCGAAGGAAGCGAAGGAGGTTTTTATGTCGGACCTACTGTGATCGATTTTGTGACTCCTGATATGGCAATAGCAAAAGAAGAAGTTTTCGGACCTGTTATCTCGATAATCAGAGCAAAGGATATAGATGAAGCAATTAAGATAGAAAACAGTTCGGAGTACGGAAATGCTGCATCAGTTTTCACACAAAGCGGAGCTGCAGCGAGATATATAATGGACAGAGCAAGTGCGGGCATGATAGGTGTTAATATCGGAGTTCCGGTTCCAAGAGAGCCATTTTCATTCGGCGGGTGGAATGAATCAAAATTCGGAGTATGTGATATTACAGGGAAAAGTTCGATAGAGTTCTGGACACAGCTTAAAAAGACTACCACCAAGTGGAATCCGGAAGCTAAAAAGAACTGGATGAGCTGATTTGATTTGGGATTTGGGATTTTTGATTTGGGATTTTTGATTTGGGATTTTTGATTTGGGATTTTTGATTTGGGATTTTTGATTTGGGATTTTAG
>JAGQWH010000335.1 GCA_020437545.1 Ignavibacteriota bacterium | reverse complement strand
AGCCGGTCAGGATATACGGAATCATAATAACAAACCAATAGAAGTAATTGAAATTATCCGGGATTGGTTTTCAACTTTATTCGAAAAGAAAAAGTTTGATGGTCCCGATATAATATGGAATTATTATAATGATTTTACAGACTCATTGATTAAAAGATTAGAAAAAGAGGGATATAAGAAAGATCGAGTTTTGAAATTACCATTTACAGAGTATATTGGATATGCCAGGAAGTGGATAAAGGAGAAAAGAAAAGTTAATCAACTTAAACATCGGAATGAATATGGTAAGGAAGAGCATTGCCGGCAGTTGTTTTCTGATATAATGGAAGTCGGAAATAATCCCGGAAACACGCATTTTATCGGAAGCATAGTGTTCATACATGAAGGAGTTTATACTTCCTCCGAGGTTAGGCAGCTTGTGGTCATAGACGATCAGCAGAGACTGACGACATTTTCGCTTTTGTATTTTATGTTTTTTGCTTTACTCAAGTTTTCACCGGAGAAGAATATAGGAGAGAAGGCAAATAGTATTTTTTTATAGACAATAAAAAAGCCGAGGCAAAGTTAATTGTAACGGCTGATTTGCGTCCGTTAGAGAGCCGGGATACTAACGGACATATATCTGAAAACAATCTCCGGGATCTAAGTTCTCAAAAGGAATGCGAAATAAAAGGATTAAAAAGCAAAATCAAGTCAAGGTTGCAGATTCAACCTCCTTCATAGTTATCAGGGATATTCCGGGACTCCGCCGTATGAACTTTTATCGTCAGATTTCTCAGATAAAGCCTTAGAAAATCTAATGAAAACTTAAGCTTGTCATAGAGCAGTTTAAAAAAGCATCATCATATTGATATGTAAATTTAAATTTTGTTTTGTTAATTTAGGAAAGCAAATTAAAAATAAAAATTATGATAGCAGTTAAAGGAATTTACGACGGTAAAAACATTTTACCTCTCGAAAGTCTTCCGAAAAATAAAAAATTTAAAGTTCTGATAACATTACTTGAAGAATTTAGTGATGATGAAGAAATTAGAATTTTCAGCTCCCAAAACGATGCATTCTCTTTTTGGAATAATGAAAAGGAAGATATATATCAGGATTTTATTTAAAGAGATAAAAAATGAAGACCGGAGAAATTATACTAGTTTCGTTCCCATTTTTCGGAACTCACAAATATAAAGGTAAGACCGGCAGTTGTAATATCATCTACAAAGGACAAATATGAGAATATAATAGTTTCTGCGATAAGTTTTGTTATTCCCGATTCACTCTCGCCAAATGAAATAATAATAAAAATTAGTCCGGTTAATAATCTAAGAATCAACTCAGTTATAAAAGTTGACAGAATAGTAACAATAAAAAAGGAATCTATAATTGCTAAAATTGGTAAGCTTTCAGAAAAGGAGTTGATTGAATTTGTAAAAGTTTTTAAGAATTTAGTCAATTATTAATTTTTAACAGGCAGATTTAAGCATAGCCCTAAACAATTAAAGTTCTTTAAGAAGCAGAGCTTCAAAAGCAATTACGTTCCCAAACCTGTACGCTGAAGCGGAACTATGATCCGCTGCGACGCATGAATGATCTGGAATGATGGCTATGATAAAGGGATTCCTGATGATCTTGTTGTCCTGAAGTTTGATTGGAAATAAAAATTAAGAAAGTACAATCATAACCGGTTCAGTGTAATGTGAAAGAGCAGCAAAATCTTTCCCTGTCGCAGTAAGTCCGCCGCGGCGGATGGGTGAAGTTATTGATAAATGTATCAAGCCATTTGAAATGGATCCCCGACAGGAGCATTCGGGACGACAGTTTTTATTTGGGGGTTTTAGTTTTAAAATACATTTTAAGCGGACCAGTTTGGGAACGAGCGGCAAGAAGAGAC
>JAGQWH010000334.1 GCA_020437545.1 Ignavibacteriota bacterium | reverse complement strand
TATGAGTTATGAGTTATGAGATATGAGTTATGAGATTTGAGTTATGAGATATGAGTTTTGAGTTATGAGATATGAGTTATGAGATATGAGTTATGAGTTATGAGTTATGAGTTATGAGTTATGAGTTATGAGATATGAGTTTTGAGTTTTGAGTTATGAGATATGAGATATGAGAAATGAGATATGAGTTTTGAGTTGTAAGTTTTGAGTTATTAGTTTTGAGTTATTAGTTTTGAGTTATGAATTGGTATATAGATTATATATTAGATATTAATTTATGTTTATAAGCCCCTTTCCCATCTTTTTGGGAGAGGGGTTTGGGGCAATACCATTAAGTTAAGAGATATAAATATTCTATAATACCTCACCCCTGCCCCTCTCCCACTGGGAGAGGGGTTTAGGGAGAGGGTTTGAAAGAAAGAATCCTTAACTTAATGGCATTGGGGTTTGGGGAGAGGGCGTAAATTGCTATAATAAATCTTACTCCCAAAACACAAAAGCCCATCAGCTAGAAAAAGTTATATTTAATTTTTAATTCGCTGCTTCATTTTGGGAAGAGAGACTTGGGGTGAGGGATCATCTCCCGCAACTCAGAGTCTCCGGATACTCGGCGGTTTTATCTCTTTTGTCTCCGGAAATATCCTTTGTGAATTCAACACCATTATATGATTCTTCAATCAGATCCCTGTTGATCTGTAAATTATAATCAGTCATCAGCGGAACAATATTCCCTTCCGCGTCTGAATTAATATCGATCATTTTGACCGGATCCGAACAATCAAAATCAAGCTCTGCAAATTCTATTGTTTTAATATTACTGTTTTCAAGAGTCTTAAAATAAACTTTCATATTCTTAATATCATAAATGATACTCCACTTCGTCGCTCTCCCCTGACTGACATTTTTCAGAATTTCAAATCCGTAATTCACTGCATTTCCGTTTTGTTCTTTTGAATAATTATTTAGCATTGTGCAGGAAGTTGTAAATCTGTCCATTGAACTTGTTGTTCCATTCAGCATTCTCGATCCGCCTAATCCTTTAAAGATCTTTGCATATTCAAGTGACTTTTCATACGAATCGTTTGTCAGTGTCCTGTATTTAAGAGACTCTCCGGAATGCTGCACTAGTTGCCCTTTCAGAAATTCGATCGTCGCAGTATTCCCGTATTTATCTGTTATCAGATAATGAACAGGTATGGAGCCTTCGGGTATTCTTAAAAATTTATCCGTATCAATTACTTCCTGAATGGTCTCACAGTTGTCAAGCTGATACTGTATCCACTGAAGAATACCTCCGACAGATGCGCGTTCATCCGGTGACGGGAATACAGTTTCATCCAGCCACATAAGCTCAACAACGAGTCCTGCTTCATTCATCCCGCCCATTGGAAATTCCCTTCCAAACTGGTTGAATGTAACACTTCCGTATTTTGAGGTCCATTCAGCCGGCGGATTATCATTCGTAAAAGCTGTCTTGAATACTCCTCTTTTATTGGTTAAAACTATCCCGTAACCTATGTCAAAGTCATAGTTCTTACCGAATACAAGTTCGTTGTCTGTATTTATGCAGAATGTAGTACAGGAATTTGCGGAGTTTGAAAATAAAATTATGGAAAACAAAAAGATGGTTAGTAAGTAATTAAATAATTTCATTTAATGTATATTTGTTTGATTAAAAATATCATGATCCTGAATATGATTCAGTTACGAAGAAAAATTTTTAAGGTTATAAAATAAGCAAATATCAGGTTTAAATGAAATGAATAACCTCGCCGAAAGCAGCGCGATATCTTAGTAGTATTCATAGTAAATTTAATTATACTATAAATTACTTATCACAATAAACAATTTATGTCTTAAATGTTTATTAAGAAATAACCCGCCTGTGATAAATTGCC
>JAGQWH010000333.1 GCA_020437545.1 Ignavibacteriota bacterium | reverse complement strand
TGAAAATTATACTGCTTAAAAAACAGCCACTCTTCAACTAAATAAATAGTATCGCATTTCTTCAGAAGTATATTTTGCTCAAATAACTGATGCGGAAAAATTATCCCTGTCTTACTCATTTTTAAACAGTTGGTTTAGCATAAGGCAAACGTCCGACAGCCTTTGCAACAAAATAAGCATCAAGTCCCTGACTGATCAATATTTCAGCTTCAGATAATGAAACAAACCCATCCGGTCCAACAAGCGAATCTGCTATTTCGACCTGCATAATTCTTCCAATTATAAGTATAGTTCCATTTAATGGAATGTCAATACTTTGCTCAAATTTCATTGCTATTTTTACAACAGCATCCTCCACAAACGGAGCTTTACAGGATGGATGGTACAATTCCTTAAATCCTGCTTTTTCAAATTCTGAAACACCTTTGGCATAACGGGCTGATGTCTGATGCGCTTTTTCATAATGCGCCGCCTGAATATAGTTCAGAGTATATTCTTTTGTATCAAGAATATTTTGTAATGTATCCCGGTTTACAGTATCCGGTCTGCTGATCAATCCTAACAAAGCAGGGTTTGCTCCTAAGTGAATCAGCGAATTAAAAATTGCCAGATTTGTATCTCCATTTACAGACTTAGTTCCGACCAATACTGCCTGCCGGAATCCTGCCAGAGAATTTATAAAAGCCGTCCTGTAGCGCTGTTCTAAATCAATAATATCTTTATCGTTTAAGATCATACTTTCTTATCTGTTTGTATAACTTTTTAATATTTTTTTATTTATAAATTTCACAATATACTTTTTAAATCTTCAAAGAAGATATGCCGCCATCCACATGAAATATTTGTCCGGTTATCCAGCTTGCTTGTCCGGATAATAAATATGCTGCCATGCCGGCTATATCCTTGGCAGCACCGACTCTTTTCAAAGGATGTCTCTGGGCATTTGCATCTGTCTTTTGCTCAGTGTTTAATAAAAAGGATGCAAGAGGTGTATCTGTTAAGGATGGAGCTATACAATTCACTCTTACTTTAGGAGCAAATTCAGCTGCAAGTGCTTTTGTTAATCCTTCAATTGCTCCCTTTGAAGCAGATACCTGCGAATGAAAAGTAAAACCTGACTGCACTGCAACAGTTGAAAACAATACTATAGATGCATTCTCAGCCTGTTTTAATTTATTTATAACCATTTGAATAATTCTTATCGCTCCGACTACCTGCAGCTTATAATCTTCCACAAATTCTTCTGGCTTAATTCTTCCAAAGGGCTTAAGGTTTATGCTGCCCGGACAATAGACCAGACCTGCCAATTCATCAGGTAAAAAGTCTAAGGACAGATCATCATCTAAAACATTCAATTGGTGAAAATTTATTTCTGGGTTTTCAAAATCAGGTTCATTTTTATTATAAGTTGCTGTAACCTTTTTGCCGGAACCTGCAAGTTGCATTGCCAGCTCTTTCCCTATACCGCCGGAAGCACCTATTATTAAATAATTCTGCATTATTATTTTTTAAATTATCTGAATTTTAGATCAATACTTTCCAATACATTTTTAAATAAGTAAAATAGTTTTTACAATAAATGTTAATCTATATTTTAATCTGTTCAAAATTTTGAACCTCCCTAAGACTCGGGATGGACGTCCGCCGAAACGGGTTTCTTTTTTCTCTGGATGTCCAAAACAACTCCATTTACTCTGCCCATAAAACTCAAATCCGCCGCAGCGGATCAAAGAAGTTATTTTTCAAAATTTTTTATTCTTAGTGTCTTAGAGTCTTAGAGCCTTTGAGGCAAAAAAACATTTTCCGACAGTACCGGAAATAAATCAGAGTATTGTTCAAATCCAAACAATAATTTTATAAAACGTTTTGGAAATTTTGCAGGTATCTTTATCAACTATTATTTATTCTTTCACCGCA
>JAGQWH010000332.1 GCA_020437545.1 Ignavibacteriota bacterium | reverse complement strand
TTATGTTTTTAACGGTTCTTCTTCCGGATTACCGCTATCACCTAACTGGACTTTCGAACCTAATCAGGCAGAAGCATACTGCGGATTCGCAGTATCTTCTGCAGGTGACGTAAACGGTGACGGATATTCTGATGTACTTGTCGGCGCTCCGCTTTATGATAACAGACAGTTTGATGAAGGGAGAGCATTTGTTTTTAATGGTTCAGATACAGGACTTTCCGGCACAGCAAGCTGGGCAGGAGAACCTGATCAGGTACAGGCAATCTACGGAAGTGCACTCTCAAGCGCAGGCGATGTGAATGGCGACGGGTATTCTGACATAATTGTAGGTGCGTATGGTTTTGACAACGGGCATACGGATGAAGGAAGAGCTTATGTATATTACGGAAACGAAGGTACGAGTATGAGATCTACTGTTCAGCAGTTTAAACCCGGAAGTTCGGACATTGTTTATTCCGGAGGTCTTACCGGAACTAACGGACAGGTGAAGTTAAACTTATTCGGCAGAAGTCCTTTTGGCAGGGCAGACGGAAAGATTGTCTATGAAGTAATGCCAAACGGAGTTCCTTTCAGCGGTGCAAATATATCCAACAGCACTTCATTTACCGGGTCAGGAAATATTACAGATATGGGAACTGCATTATCCGGTGTTCAGCTTAATGGCGAAGTATCAGGATTACCAATAAATAAAGAATACAAATGGAGAGCACGGGTTCAGTACAGTCCCGTAAATAATCCTTATCAGAAATTCGGTCCGTGGAAGTATTATACAAATTACATTCCTCAACCGTTTGGATGTTTCAAGGCGCAAAATTCATCGCTTCAAGTTTCACCCGTACCCGGAACGATTCTTCTTATGAGTCAGGGGATGTTTGTAAATTCCGGTTCATATTGGTCAATGGCGGATACTATCAGAATTCAGTTTCGTCAGAATGTTTCTCCTTATGCAATTGTTGATTCTGCAAAATCTGTTATAGGAAATTCATCTTATGTTATGTATGACGTTTTATTTAATAATGCTGTATCAGGAACTTATTATATTGTTATCAAACATAGAAACAGTATTGAAACATGGAGCAACTCGGCTGAGAATTATGAAAGAGGATCCTCATTTTTTAAAACTTTTGTCATTCCAGGAGCTGCATATGGTGATAATACGATTCAACTTATCCAGTCAGAAACGTGGCGAGGTATTTATAGCGGTGATGAGAATCAGAACGGAGTTGTAGATCTCACTGATGTTGTGAATGTCTCGAATGCAGGAAGTTCATTTACAACAGGATATGTGCCTGCGGATATGAACGGAGATAATGTAGTTGATTTGTCTGATCTTGTGATCACTTCGAATAATGCGAGTGCGTTTGTTTCTGCGGTTACACCATAAAATAGTTAAAAGTTACGAGTTTCAAGTTACGAATTACTGCTATTTATTAAATACTTAATTTACTAACTATATTAATTTTACATACTCTGAACTAAATCACTCCGGAGACAGTTTTTTCAAAAACCAGCTTTTAGAGCCCAGATGTTTCTCGGACGATATCATTTCTATTAAGAGCCCGGGATCCGCATCATGATCCCGGGTTTTTTCATTTAGCAGCTTTGTACCGTATTTTGCAAAATTTGATCCGCGGTGTTTCATTATGTCAGACAGATCCCTTGAATTAGAAATGTAATGTTTTAAAGTGTCAATAATGGAATATGCCTGATCATACAGTTCAAGTTCGAAATAGATCTTGAACATTGTGATCTTTACATCCATTTTAAAAAGAAAAAAATCATACTTTACTTTGGTAATGTTTTCCAGGGATTTTTCGAATTCACCTTTCTCAAAATGAATAATTGCCATTGAATAGAATTTCATGTTCTCCTGATATTCGGAATGCATCTCTTTTATATGATCATTTACAAAATTTTCAGCCCAGTCTAATTCTCCGTTATCTAT
>JAGQWH010000331.1 GCA_020437545.1 Ignavibacteriota bacterium | reverse complement strand
ACAATGAAGTAGTGATAGGTTTGCCTCAAAGCTACAGCATATCACAGAATTATCCGAACCCTTTCAATCCTTCTACCAATTTGGAATTTGGGATTTCGGAATTGGGATTTGTAACTTTGAAAATATATGATATATCAGGAAAAGAAGTTGAAACCTTAGTAAACGAGGTTAAACCGGCAGGTTTTTATACCGTGAGCTTTGACGCTTCAGGACTGACAAGCGGCGTTTATTTTTATTCGATCACAAGCGGAGATTTCTCAGCTACTAAGAAAATGATGCTGCTGAAGTAATAATATCATTCAAACATCTTTATTGCCTCAAAGTCTCTAAGACTCTAAGTTATAGCATATTGGGCTTTGAGGCGCAAAGATGTTCGGATTATCTAAAGCAAATAATATTAGATAGATTCCCAGTCCGGTCCGTCAAGGAGGATTGGGAATCAGATTTTAAAAAAACTCCTTTGATCCTTTGATCCGCCGTGGCGGATTAGAGGCAATTTAAATTTCAGTTATGAAAAATCTTACCAAAATACAGAAGGTCACGTTACTGTTTATAATATTATATGTTGTCTGGGAGATTGCCGTTCAGATCTGGGCAAGGAGTCTTCCTTCCGGTGATCCTGTGATACGAGCCGATCTGATTTTCATTTATCCTGTGCTGCTGATCATGATTATCATATCAATCGTGCAGTTAATAATTTCGGGAAAAAAGAAAAATGTTTAGTCTTAAGGAGTTTTGGCAAAGATGTATTTTTAATTTAACTAATTGTTACAGAAATTAAATAAATGGTAATTTCATATTTCGGATCAATAATAAGATCTATCTTAATAATATTCCTTTGGACAACAACAATTACAACCGGTATCTTTTCCCAGGTCCCGGAGTTTTCGAAGGAGATCGAACAGGCAGTTCAGGAATACGCAACACAAAATAAATGTAAAATACTTGTACAAGTTGAAGATCCGGAAGGAAAGTCATTTGATATCGGATATAACGGACGTCTTCAAATACCTGTCAATGAATTCAGCGGTGAATATATAGAGATCGGAAGCTGCACTAAAATGTTTACTGCAACTTCGATCTTACAGCTGATCGAAGACGGAAAACTGAAACTTACCGATAAGCTGACGGATATTTTTCCGGATGAACCGATTCTGCGCGGAATGCTTGTGATTGAAGGAGTTGATTATATTGAAAGCGTTACGGTTAAAAATCTGCTTAACCATACATCAGGAATTCAGGATTTTTTCAGAGCAAATGATTCAGTGGAAATTTCCGTTCACGGTGACAGTTCTTTACGATTTATTCCATGGGATCTGGTTGTACTTGCTAAAGGACTGAATAAAGCTGAATTCATTCCGGGAAGCCAGTTCAAATACAGCAACACTAATTATATTTTGCTTGGACTGATGATTGAAAAATTATCCGGCATGAAATACGCTGATTATGTTCAGAAAAATATACTTAAGCCACTGGGGATGAACAATACTTTTTTGCCTTCGTCATTCAGTTTACCCGGCAGAAAGGACGGACATTATTCGCAAAAAATAACTGTAATGCCTGCTACACTGGCATGGTCTGCAGGTGAAATAGTTTCCACACCCGGTGACATGAATAAATTCATCAGGGGATGGTATACAGGAAAGCTGTTCTCAGATAAAATGTGCAGTGAAGTACGCAGCTTGTATTTTGACAATGCGCCGGCGCTATACGAATTTGGCTTGGGTGTTATTCAAGGACCGAAGAATTGTTTCGGTCACGCGGGACAGACATTCGGATATCAGGCTTACATAGGTCATACAACCAATGATTACAGTTTTGCAATAGGCATAGATGACGCTTCGGTGAGTGTTTTCATACTGGAAGGTATAGTTGCTAATTTATTATTAGCAGAAGAGAAATAAGTTTCATTCTTTAAAAAATTCTCGTCCACAAGTCACAGACTGTTCGAAAACGATTCCATT
>JAGQWH010000330.1 GCA_020437545.1 Ignavibacteriota bacterium | reverse complement strand
TCCTATAACCTATATAAGAAATTACATAGATCCTTCATGGTCGCCTTTTGTGACAACTCCTGCATTCCCGGAATATGCTTCGGGACATTCAACTCAGTCAGGCGCTTCAGCTCAGGTTTTATCGGATATCTTAGGATACAATTATTCATTTACTGATTATACACATACAGGTGACGGGTTTGCACCGCGTTCTTTCAATTCGTTTTTTGACTTTGCTGATGAAGCCGCGATATCAAGGTTATACGGAGGAATTCATTACCGCTCAGCAAATGAAAACGGACTCGATAAGGGTATAGAAATTGGCAGGAATGTAAGTGCTTTGCATTTTCAGAAATAATCAGATTATTTTTTTTATACAGATCCGGTATAAGTTAAATATTCCGGATCTGTAATTTATTAATCAGGATTGAAAAACCATCTATTCTGTATAGAAGATTGATCTCAATTTTTCAATTTTATGCAAAGCCGAGACAAAATAATCCTGCTTTGAAACAGGTTCAAGAAAGTCTTTAATTATTAAGTTTTCGGAATAGATCAGAGCGTCTTCAAGAAGTTCCTGAACAAAATTATTCATGGGTTTCCAGTTTGTATGAAGTTTATATCCCTGATTTGCCCAGATTCCCAGCTTAATTATGTTTTTTAATTTTTCCTTCATCGACAAAGCTCCTCTGCTGTGAGCATTGTCGGATAAATCAATTGCCTTTATCTCAAATGTTCTGAAATCAGATTCTGCAAGTGCATCATCTGCCATTTCCTTTATATAAAGATATTTATAACATTGCCAGTTTGCACTGCCAAGCACAGGTTCATCGAGTTCCCCTGAGTTTAAAAGATCCGAGAGTTTTTCCACTTTACTTTTCAATGACCAATCCCAGTATCGAAGACCATCAATTGATTTTATAAGATTTTTTTTATTTGACTTTTTATCACTTAAAGTTAAAAGATAGTTCAGATAATTCAGAATAAGGGAATACTGATTTGTAAGCAAAGCTACATGAGACTGAAGTTCTTTCGGAATGTGTTTATCAATAAATTTTTCAAGACCTTTGAGTCCGTGATGATCGGCAGGAAGATGTTCTTCATAAGAGATAAGATCTTCAATTGAATCATGAAGAAAAGCAACGGTACAGAACTTTGCAGATCCCGGTTTATCGAAACCAAGTGTATGAACAATACCACCGATTCTTGAAAGATGAGCTGCGGCAGGTATTCCGCATTTTCTTTTGAGTGAATGCCGGGTATACATCTTAAGAATTGATATTACGGTTTCAGAATACTCGCCGTATATCGGATAAACGTCTTCAATTCCCGGAATATCCTCTTTTAATATAATTGAATGAAGATTTGCATACTCTCTGTTTTGTTCAAGTTTGATTCTTGCATCAGAAATTTTGGAAGGACAGTCAGTATGTTCGCGGATGTTTATTTTATCCATCGGGAATTCTTGACAATATTTTTCAATATGGTCTTTGATAGCAGGGGCAGGATTCCCAAAAACCTCGATCAATGATTCGTTATCCGGGATCTCCCGTTTCAGAATGGATCTGAGTATTCCGTAAGCGGGAATATATTTGGGATTATTTTTGAATTCCTGCTTTATTTGTTCTTCAATGGGGTATAAATTGTGCATAATTTTATTTTCTCCTTTCGTGAAAAAATAACAATATTTTTTCTGTTTTAAAAATTACATAACGGGAAAGTTACAAGCCCTGAGGAAATAAAAGAGGTTACATTAGCAGTTTGAAAATTTCTCAAGTTATAATAACAGTAAGGGGTTATTCAACTTTCAACTTATGTTACAGAAAGAAAGTAGTGAAAATATTAACATAAAAAAATTCTTATTTTTTTTGGAATATTTTTTAAAACCAATACTGTCCAAAATATTTTCAAAAAAGTAAAAAAGTTTTAATAATAAATGCTAATCAATGTTTTTATCTTTTCAACTTTTAGAACCCGCCTGTGATAAATTGCCGAAAGAAATTCAGAGT
>JAGQWH010000032.1 GCA_020437545.1 Ignavibacteriota bacterium | reverse complement strand
TCCAGTCCTGTCCGAAATCGAATCCGAAATATTTTACATAAACCTGAAATAAACTAAATGAACTTTCCGGTCCTCTGAAATTTGCGCTTACATATCCGACGAGATTTCCGTTGCCGGTTTTATTTATAACCTTAAAGTAAATCAGGGAAGTATTTGCATACATCTGATATTGAGAACTCTGAAGTGAATCTTTCGGAACATCAATGTCATAGGTCACGAAATCAATATTATCCGAAAAACCGTCAAAGTCAGAAGAAGCCGTCAGATTGAAATATCCGCCGATACCAAGTGAAAATTTTCCGCCGGGAGTAGCAAATACAAAACTCGGGATCTCCGGATTCCGGAACCAGTCACCTTGCTCGGTCCAGAATGGAGAAAGGGCTGAGTCGTTTTTATTCTTTTCGGGAATGTACTTTATTACCGAAGAATCCTGCTGGGCATTAACATTTAATGAGAGAATAATTAGTTGAAAGAATATAAGTACTCTGATTATTTTCATTTTCGGTTTGAATTGAATGTCCTTATAAAGCAGAAAAGATTGTTCTCATTTTGTTGATTGGTTAATTGGTTAAATGGTTGATTGGTTTCCTCCAAGGCGGAGGGTTGATTCCTATTACACCCTGAGATTACTAACTCACAACTCACAACTCACAACTCACAACTCACAACTCACAACTCACAACAAATAACTAATTAACCAATTAACCATTTAACCATTTAACCAATTAACTAATTAACCAATTAACCAATTAACCAATTAACTAATCAACCAATTAACCAATTAACCAATCAACCAATCACCCATCCGCCGTGGCGGAATTTATTTCTTAAACACAACTTTCTTTTCATTAAATACATATTTAATTCCGTCTTCCACTTTCTCTATCGGAATGATCTTAAGCTTTTCAAGTATCTCTTTCTGAATTTCAGCAAGATCCTTTTCATTTTCCTTTGGTATCAGAACTGTCTTGATTCCGCTTCTTACGGCTGCAAGTAATTTCTCATTCAATCCTCCTATAGGTAGTACGTTTCCTCTGAGAGTAATTTCACCGGTCATTGCAACATCGCTTCTCACCGGACATTTTGTGATAGCAGAAAGCATTGCCATTATCATGGTAATACCTGCCGATGGTCCGTCTTTTGGAATGGCGCCTTCGGGAAGGTGAATATGAATTTCTTTTTCTTTAAAGAATGATTCGGGAATCTTAAAAAGTTTTGCGTTTGATTTAATGTATGAGAATCCGGCCTGAGCTGATTCCTTCATAATATCACCGAGCTTTCCGGTGAGAATGAATTTGTTAGCGCCTTTCATGATTGTGACATCAACATTAAGTATATCTCCGCCCATGGATGTCCATGCAAGTCCTATGACCGATCCGATCATGCTTTTCCCGCCGTCTTCAGCGATCTTCTGTTTGTATTTCTGAACGCCGAGATATTTCTCTACAAGTTCGGGAGTTACAACTACTTTCTTTCCCGATTTTTTCTTATCAGTATTTTCAACAATTGCTCTGGTAATTTTCCTAATCACTGAAGATATCTCCCGCTCAAGACTTCTGACACCTGATTCACGGGTGTATTCCTGAACGATCTTCATTACCACATCTTCCGGAAATTCTATGTTGTCTGAAGTAAGTCCGTGTTCTTCGATCTCTTTTGGAATAATGTGTCTTTCAGCGATCTGTACTTTTTCAAAATCAAGATAACTTCTCATTTCAATGATCTCCATCCGGTCTAAAAGAGGAAGAGGTATATTGTAATAAACATTAGCTGTCGTGATAAACAATACATTCGAGAGATCATAGTCTACATCGAGATAATGATCATTAAAAGAAGAGTTCTGTTCCGGGTCAAGAACCTCAAGCATAGCGCTCGACGGGTCTCCTCTGAAGTCATTGCTCATTTTGTCTATCTCATCTATAAGGATCACCGGATTCACGCTTCCGGCTTTTTTCATAGCTTGTACGATTTTACCGGGCATTGATCCGATATAAGTTCTTCTGTGACCGCGGATCTCAGCTTCGTCTCTTATTCCGCCCACTGATATCCTGACAAAATTTCTTCCTATCGCTCTTGCAATTGATTTACCAAGCGAGGTCTTTCCGACTCCCGGAGGTCCTACGAAACAAAGTATCTGACCTTTGGGAGATTTCTTAATATTCTTATCATGCAAAAGTTTCAGCACAGCCATGAGCTCAAGTATCCTGTCTTTAGCTTTGTCTAATCCATAATGATCCTCGTCAAGTATTTTCTTTGCATGCTTTAGGTCAAAGTTGTCAGTTGTAAAAATATTCCATGGGACGCTTACCATCCAGTCGAGATAATTTCTGATCACGGAATAGTCAGGTGACATGGTAGGAAGTTTTTTAAGCTTTGTAAATTCTTCCATAGCTTTTTTCATTACCTGCTCGGGCATTCCGCTTTTATCGATCTGTTCTTTAAGCTTTATCAATTCAGGATCGGTTTCAGTGCCGTCGCCCAGTTCATCCTGAAGAATTCTTATCTGTTCCTGTACAATGAACTTTCTCTGATTCTTCTGCATGGTCTGATAGATCTTTGCATCGATCTCTTTTTCCACATTCAGAACTTCCATTTCCGAGCCCAGTATAAACAGCACTTCATAAAACTGTTTATGAAGTTCATCTATTTCGAGTATCTGCTGTTTTTTATGAACATTGGCACTGATGGTTGATGCAATATAGAAAAGTTTCCTGTCCGGCTCTTTTATATTTTCAAAAGCTACGAGAGTTTCGTGAGGAATCGATCTGTTGGTTTTGACATAATCCGTAAAAAGTTTTGCAGACTGTCTGATCAGAGCTTCGAGTTCAGTGTCTTTGTTTACGGGATTTTGCTTTACCGTAATATCCGCGGTGATGAATTTATTGCTGTAAAATTTATTGATCTTTGCCGTTACCAGTCCGTCAACGAGAACTTTTATCAGCCCGTTAGGGAGACGGAGTACCTGGATTATTTTGGCAACTGTCCCGGTTTTGTATAAATTTTCAAAAGTCGGATCCTCTATCTTTTCATCAAGCTGAGTTACAAGCAATATGAATTTATCTTTTTCCACAGCTTTATTGATAGCCGCAATAGATGAATCCCTTCCTGCAAGGATCGGGAACATCATATAAGGAAATACAACTATGTCTTTTAAAGGAAGCACCGGGAGATTATCCGGAACAGATGCTTTCAGATCCGGAATTCCTGACTGTCCGTCAAACAACACTTCCGCTTCACCGTCATCGGGTATTTTTTTTGTAATTTCTTTGTGTTCTGTTTTTTCTTTTGCCATTATAGGTTTTAAAATTTTATTTTTAATTTGAATTTATCAATTCTTTTAACACATATTTCATAAATGCTATATGCTGTTAGTAAAGATCAGGTCGCAAAGTTAAAATAATTTAATATAAAGAAGATTTAAACTATATGGTATATTGCGGTAACATTAAGGTGTAAAAGAATTTACATCAATATAAATTTACTCATTTAAAGTTTCAATATAGTATTGACTATGATTCCGAATAAATTAGAATGACGGCTATGAAATTTCTTGAAAAAAGAATTTTAATGATTTTGCATGATTACTTTTTTAAGAATAATAATAATCCCAAAAAATGTTATCCCCCATGTTTATGAGCGGGGATCCAGGGATTAAATGTATGAAATCAATGTTAAAATGAAACTTAAATTTTACAAAATAAACAATCTCTGTCGATTACAATTCGCAGGTATAATAATGTCCCGTAAATTTTCAAGGTTGTACTTAGTCTTTAAATTCGTTTTTCCCGGCGTTAGCTTAGAAAATTGTATGGAAATATAGTCTTCAATGATTTGAAGCGGTTCTACAGGCAATAGTTATTCAGAATCACTTTTACTTAATCAGCAACATACGTCTCGTTTCTGTAAAATCTCCTGCCCAGATCTGATAAAAGTAAATACCGCTTGGAAAATTGCTGCCATTAAATTCAATAAAATAACTCCCTGCATTCTTTTTTTCATTCACTAAGGTTGCAATTTCATGTCCGAGAACATTATAAATTTTTAGCACTGTGTGTTGAGTGACTGGTAATGAATAGTTTATTTTTGTAGAGGGGTTAAATGGGTTTGGATAATTTTGATCTAGCAAGTAGTTCAAATTTACTCCAATGTTTTCTGAAATTCCAACCAAACTACCACCATTAGTTGTCTTTAATATATTGCCACTACTACCTACTGCCCAACCGGTATATTGATTTATAAAAAATATCGAATTAAAACCATTACTCGGTTCAGCATCATATTGTAAACTCCAGTTTAATCCTCCATTTGTTGTTTTAATTATCCTAGCTGGATCTGGACTTATTCCATATCCTCCTGCAACCCATCCATTGTTTTCATCTGTAAAAAAGACTGAGTTTGGTATGGAAGCTCCATTATATTGCAGAGGAAACCAATCTATTCCTCCGGTTGTTGATTTCAAAATCTTATTGTTACCATAACCAATTGTCCAGCCTGTCGAATGATTTATGAAAAATACTGATCTTAAAGAACTGACAAAATTAATTGTTTGATAAGACCAATTTTCTCCGCCATTAGTTGTACGTATTACGTTTCCATTAAATAATCCTTCGTCACCTACAGCCCAGCCGGTATTATAATCTATAAAGAAAACTGTATGTAACGTGTAACCATTATATTGGTAAATCCAGTTTTCACCTCCGTTTGTGGTCTTAATAATTCCGTTGTAGTATTCATCAACGGCCCAACCAGTATTTGGATCTAAAAAACAAATTGAACTTAGATAACCGAATATTTCACTTGTTGGATTATACCAGTTCATTCCTCCGTCGATTGATTTAAGAATAAGTGATCTTAAAGTGCCACCTACAGCCCAGCCGGTATTTTCATTTACAAACTGTACGGAGTGAAGAACATTATTTATTGAATCATATTTTGTAATCCAATTTTCTCCGCCATTTGTAGTTTTTAGAATTATAACTGCTGAGCCAGCATAGATACCGCCCACTGCCCAACCGGTATTTTCATTAAAAAAATACACTGAAAATAATTTTTTAGTAGTACCACTTGGCTGATTTACCCATTGGGCACATATATTTAAAATTGAAGTACTGGTAATCAGTATAGTAAGTATTAGTCTTTTCATTATAAATTCTTCGATTGTATTAGTTAAAAATCTGCTAATCTCAGGCATATTCATCTGTTTCTACCAAGACAAATCTACTAATTTGCATTTTTAAATGCAAATAAATAGTTGAAAATCTGCTGGGGAAGTAATTATCACTTGACTATATGAATAAATGTTCATATATTTGTATACTTAATTTTAAAACATGCCGACAACAACAAAACGAACAGCATTAAACGCAGAACAGGTCAGCAGAGTGGCCGAAATTTTGAAGACAATAGGGCATCCTGTCAGACTTGAGATACTTGAGGCTCTTGAAGAGAAAGAACCTCTTTCCGTCTCCGAAATTCAGGAAAGGATCAACCTCAGTACGGAACAGTCTCTTCTTTCGCATCACCTTATCAAAATGAAGGACAGGGGAATTCTCAAATGCGAAAAAAACGGAATGAACGTAATGTACCGTCTGGAGGACAGACACATTCTTAAGATCTTTGACTGCATGGATGCGTGCAATTTATTTTAATCAAAATTAAACGGAACAATTGATAACTCTAAATAACACAATAACAAAAAATAATTTGAATAAACTCGATGAAAATTTCTGGAGCGAGAGATATTCCACCCAACAAACAGGCTGGGATGTGGGTATGCCTTCAAGACCAATAAGAGAATATACTGACGGACTGGAAAACAAAAACATCAGGATCCTGATACCGGGCTGCGGAAATGCTTACGAAGCGGAATATCTTTCAGAAAAAGGATTTACAAATATTGATCTTCTTGATATTTCAACAGAATTAATGAATCAACTTGAATACAAATTCAAAGACGATCCGAATATTAATTTAATAAACCGCGACTTTTTCAGCTATAATCCCGAAACAAAGTATGATATGATCTTTGAACAGACATTCTTCTGTGCACTAGACCCCGTTCTGAGAGAAAATTATGCAGAAAAGATGAGTGAACTCCTTAATCCTGACGGCAGGCTAGCGGGGGTTCTCTTTGACAGGGATTTTGAATTTAAAGGACCTCCATTCGGCGGTTCTGAAGAAGAATACCGCAAACTATTCAGAAAGTATTTTGATATAAAAATACTGGATAAATGCTACAACTCAATTCCTGAAAGAGAAGGAACTGAGGTTTTTATAAATTTTGTAAATAAACAAAAATGACATACATAGGAATAATCACAGGAGCTGTTGCAGGTTTTCTTTACTGGAAATTCATCGGATGTGAATCAGGTACCTGCCCTATTACATCGAATAAATACATTTCAATAACATACGGCGCTATACTCGGATCTTTGTTATTCTCAACATTTGCCGGAGCAAGCACAAAAAGCAGCAGTTTCATGAATAAGTTTTTCAGAAATGATTCAACTGCAAGCTATATCAATATCAGTCAGGAAGAAATGCAGACCATGACGGAAGACAGTAATTACGTTGTCATAGATGTCAGGACTCCAAAGGAGCTTGAGAGCGGATATATCCCGGGAACAGATGTATTCCTTGATTACAACACACCTGAACTGGATGATGAAATAAATAAACTCGACAAATCTAAAAATTATATACTTTATTGCCGCAGCGGAAACCGAAGCGCTAAGGTATGTAAGATAATGTCTGAAAAAGGATTCACAAATCTATATAACTTGTCCGGCGGCATTATGAAATGGAAAGGCAAACTTAAAACAGATAAATAAAAAATTTTAATTAATATAAAAAAAAATAACTATCATGAAAATCGAACAAATTTACACAGGATGCCTTGCACAGGGCGCATATTACATCACCAGCGGAAATGAAGCAGTGATCATAGATCCGCTCAGAGAGATCAAACCATACATAGAAAGAGCTGAAAGAGACAACGTTAAGATCAAATACATACTCGAGACACATTTCCATGCGGATTTTGTCAGCGGACACGTTGATCTCGCAAAAGCTACCGGAGCAAAGATCATTTACGGACCGACAGCTGCACCGGATTTTGACTGCATAATTGCCAAAGACGGAGAGGAATTTTCTGTAGGTGATATTAAAATAAAAGTTCTTCACACTCCGGGACACACGATGGAAAGTTCATGTTTTCTATTAAAAGATGAGAACGGAAAAGATACAGCTTTATTTTCAGGCGATACGCTTTTCATCGGTGATGTCGGCAGACCTGATCTGGCTCAGAAAGCGGCGGATATGACACAGGAGCAGTTAGCTGCGACATTGTTTCATTCCCTGAGAGATAAGGTCATGACGCTTGCAGATGATGTAGTGGTCTATCCTGCACACGGAGCCGGAAGCGCATGCGGAAAGAATATGAGTAAGGAAACCATCTCTACAATCGGAGCTCAGAAAAAAACAAATTATGCACTGAGAGAAGATATGACAGAAGAAGAATTTGTAAAAGAGGTAACAGACGGATTGCTCCCTCCTCCGAGCTATTTCCCAATGAATGTTGCGCTGAATAAAAAAGGATACGAGAATATTGATACCGTAATGGAAAGGGGACTTCAGGCAATGAATGCCGAAGAGTTTGAAGCTGCAGCTAATGAAACAGATTCAGTTATGCTTGATACAAGAAACGATGCCTTCTTTCACAAAGCTTTTATTCCTAACAGTGTTAACATCTCCCTTGACGGACAATTTGCTCCATGGGTCGGCACTCTGATCCCTGATGTGAAACAGCAATTGCTTTTGATAACTGAACCCGGAAAGGAAGAAGAATCAGTAATGCGTCTTGCAAGAGTGGGTTATGATAATGTTATTGGCTATCTGAAAGGCGGTATTGAAACATGGATCAATGCCGGTAAGGAAACTGATAAAGTAAACAGGATTAGTGTCCTGGAATTTGAAAAATTGTATGATAAGGATAAACCATTGGTAATTGATGTCAGAAAGCCCGGTGAATATAATTCCGAACATGTGGACGGAGCAATTAACATTCCGCTTGATTATATTAATGTGAATCTGGCTGAGTTTCCAAAAGATAAAGAATTCATGATACATTGCGAAGGCGGATACAGAAGCATGACAGCTGCTTCAATTTTGAAATCAAGAGGCTGGGAAAATTTCATGGAAGTTGAAGGCGGATTCAACAGTATTAAGGAAACGAATGTTCCGACAACTGATTTTGCATGCCCTACCAAGGCTCAAAAAAACTAACACATAAAATTTAAAAAACTAAATATAAACAATATATAAAATGCTGGAATTAATAAAACAACCCTGGCACTGGGCTATAAGCGGAGCCATGATAGGACTGATAGTCCCGTTACTGCTGGTATTAGGTAATAAAAAATTCGGAATATCCTCTTCTTTCAGGCATATATGTGCAGCTTGCTTTTCAGGGGATATTAAATTCTTCAAATATGACTGGAAAAAAGAGATCTGGAATTTATTTTTTGTAGGAGGTATAGTGATCGGTGGATATATTGCATCGACATTCTTATCAAATCCGGGGCAGGAAATACAGGTTGCAGAAAGAACTCTTGAAACTCTGAAAGGGTATGGAATAAAAGACTTTTCATCACTGTTACCCGCAGATCTTTTTAGCTGGGGAAATTTATTTTCACTTAAAGGTCTGATATTTTTTGTGATAGGTGGTTTTCTTGTAGGATTCGGAACCCGGTATGCCGGAGGCTGTACTTCAGGTCACTCAATAATGGGTCTTGCCAATCTGCAGAAGTCATCACTTATAGCAACAGTATTCTTTATGGTAGGAGGATTTTTCTCAACGAATATACTTATTCCTCTGATATTTAAATTAATTAACTGAAAAATTTTATAACAATGACAACAAGTGATCATATAGAAACAAAAGAAGAAGTCGAATTAAGACATCTTGATATGGTATGTACAAACGAATCTGAGCTTGTACATCCATGGTGGTATAATTTCAAATATACTATAGTTGGAATTATATTCGGTATAGTATTCGTGAAAGCTGAAATAATTAGCTGGTTCAGGATACAGGAAATGTTTCAGCTATCTTCATTCTTTATGTATGGAGTGATCGGCACTGCAGTAGTAGTGGGAGCAATATCAGTTTCCATCATAAAAAAATTAAAATTGAAAAGTATTTACGGAGAGCAGATACATATAGATGATAAGGAATTTAACAAAGGTCAGATCTACGGAGCGCTTATATTCGGGATCGGCTGGGCAATCACCGGCGCATGTCCGGGTCCGCTGTTTGCGCAATTTGGAAGCGGATTCAGCGTGATCATAATCACGATAATTTCTGCAATAACAGGAACATGGGTTTACGGTAAATTCAGAGATAATCTGCCTCACTAATTCATTGATAATTTAAGAATATTTTTATTTTAAAAATTATCAGTTCACAAAATGATTTTGTTTTACAACACTTTGCCTCTGAGACCCGATTCTCAGAGGCAAGGAATAATATATGGTCTTATGACTTTTGTCATAAACTAAAGTGATATGTATCATTGGCAGTAAGAGTATGACTTTTTACTTTTGTACAAAAGATAAATACAAAAATGAAAGCAATACTAGTCCCAATAGATTTTTCAAAATGTTCACTTGATGCTTTGAAGTTTGCTGCTGCCACAGCAAAAAGATCAGGTGCAAAGATCCACTTGATCAGTATTATTGAAAAGCAGAATTATTATTTTCTCGGAAGCGATCCGATCGTAATCCCTCCCGAACTCATATACAGCAATAATGCTCATGACGAAAAACTAAAAAATGAGATCAGAAGCCGTCTGGATAAAATCACAAAAACTTCTTATATGAAAGATATTCCTGTTGAATATAAGATAGGTACGGGATTGAAAGTGTATAAGTGTATAGAGGAATATTCAAGGATCTCAAAATCAGATATGATTATCATGGGATCCAGTGGTGCACACGGAATCACCAAGATACTTATAGGGAGTAATGCCGAAAGAGTATCAAGATTTTCAAAGATCCCGGTTCTGATCATGAATCATCACATCAGGGATATAAAGACAATTATTTTTGCATCAGATTTTGAAAAGGAAGCTTACAGGGTATTTCCTTTTGTACAGGAATTTGCAAAAATTTATGATTCCGACATTCATCTTCTTAAAGTTAATATATTTACTCATTACAATAATGCCGAAGATATTGCCCTACTGAAAAAATTCAATAAGAAATTCAATACAAATTATAAAGAAGTTGTTTTCGAAAGCAGTACCATAGCTTCGGGCATTCTTAAATATGCTGATAAAATAAACTCTTCCATGATTGCAATAGGTACTCACGGTAAGAAAGGTCTGATCCGTTTACTTTTTGAAAATGTATCCGAAGAAACGATCAGATATTCCTCAAAACCGGTATTAACGGTAAATATAAAAAAATAAGACGATTTAATTCTTTTTTTTATTTTAAAAACTATGATAATTATCATATAGTATTCTATGTAATTATGTAGAGTATAAAACTATTTTTTCATATTTTTGAATCAATATTTTTAATGAGCAAATTAAATACTAAGTCCGGTGTGATATGTCATTATTGCGGTAATGACTGCAGAGAAAATTTTATTACTATTGAAGATAAATATCTTTGCAGTGATGAATGTAAAAATGAATTTGAAAAATCAATTCCCTCAATTTCGAATACAGAACCTTCCTGCTGCTGTTCATCTAACAATAAAACCAATACCAATATAAAGGAAAAGGATACTCATGAAAAATTCAATTTTCTTGATGACACTGAGATCCAGAAAAAAATTGTAAATCAAAACGGTAAATATAACGGTAAGAATGTAACATCAGTTTCTTTGTCTATACCCGGTATCCACTGCACATCCTGTGTCGGTGTGCTTGAAAATATTTACAAGACCAATCCCGGAATATTAAGTTCGAAAGTTGAATTTCTTCAGAAACAGATTCATATAGTTTATGACAGCTCGGTCATTTCTTTAAAAGGAATTGTAAAAGTATTGTCAGATGCGGGATATGAAGCCAAGATAGACTTACACAGGGACGACGAAGTTTCAGGCAGGAGTAAATCATCTCAAAAGGATCTTTACATAAAGATCGGAGTTGCCGGATTTTGTCTGGGAAATATAATGCTTTTAAGTTTTCCTGAATATTTTTCAGGCGAGAATCTTACCGATAATACCCTGAAGACATTTTTCAATTATCTGAATATACTTCTTGCGCTTCCTGTATTTTTTTACTGCAGTTCGGATTATTTTAAATCAGCCTGGTCAGGAATTAAACAAAAAGTAATCAGCATAGATATTCCGATTTCACTCGGAATTACAGCATTATTTGTAAGAAGTCTTTACGAAATAATTTTCTTTAATAATGCCGGATACATGGATTCCATGGCCGGTCTTGTCTTCTTTCTGCTTTTGGGAAAGCTTTTTCAAAGCAAGACTTATGAGTCATTGAATTTTGAAAGAGATTACAGATCATATTTCCCTGTATCTGTAACGGTAATTGAGGATAAAATTGAAAAAAGCATACCTGTTGCAAATCTCAGACCCGGAGACAGGATACTGATAAGAAATAATGAAATAGTGCCGGCGGATTCTATTCTATTCGGCAGAACATCGAGTGTTGATTACAGTTTTGTTTCGGGAGAATCTATTCCCGAACTGAAAGTAGCAGGTGAGATCATCTATGCTGGGGGAAGACATTTAGGGTCATCTATCGAACTGGAAGTTATAAGAACAGTTTCACAAAGTCATCTTACAAAATTATGGAATGATCCTGCTTTTAAAAAGAATAATACTTCCGGATTTTCCGAACTGACGGACTTTGTCAGTAAATATTTTACAATTGCGGTTCTTGCAATAGCAGTAGCAGCCGCTTTATACTGGCTTCCTGATGTTAATAAAGCTGTAAATGTCTTTACTACGGTGCTGATAGTTGCATGTCCGTGCGCTCTTGCTCTCACAACACCTTTTGCATTCGGTAATGCTCAGAGGATATTCGGGAGGAATAAATTTTATCTGAAGAATTCATCGGTGGTTGAGAATCTGGCTAATGTGAATTCTATAGTTTTTGATAAAACAGGAACATTAACCAATTCAAAAGACTTAACCGTCACATACAACGGAGTTCCATTAAGAGCTGAAGAACTTGCGCAGGTTAAAACTCTTGTAAGAAACTCTTCACATCCGTTAAGTAAAAATATTTATGATTTCATTGAAACAGACGAATATTACGAAGCAGAAGATTTTAAAGAATCAGTAGGAGAGGGAATTTCCTGCAGTATAAACGGAAACGATCTTAAGATAGGCTCAGTAAGATTCATTGTAAAAGATCCTGACTGCTCATATATAGGTATGAAAAAAGAATACACAAAGAATGCTATTTCATCAAATGTATTTCTTTCTATCAATGATTCCGTTAAAGGTTATTTTTCTTTCAGGAATAAATACAGAAACGGGATAATGAAGGTCATAGAAGAATTATCCGGAAAATATAAACTTACTTTGCTATCAGGAGATAATAATTCAGAGAAAGAAAATTTAACAAAATATTTTAATAATGAAAGCTCGCTTTTATTCAATCAGTCACCGGAAGAAAAATTAAATTACATTAAGCATTTACAAAGCAACGGTGACAGGATATTGATGATAGGGGACGGATTAAATGACGCAGGAGCATTGAAACAAAGTAATACGGGTATTACAATATCCGAAGATATAACTAATTTTTCTCCGTCGTGTGATGCAATTGCAGAAGCATCTGAATTTTCAAAGTTCGGGAAATTCATGGAATTTTCGAGATCAACGATGAATATCATAAAAATAAGTTTTGCGATATCCTTTCTTTATAATGTAATAGGTTTGTATCTTGCAGCAACAGGCGTTTTTTCACCGCTTGTAGCAGCTATACTGATGCCGATTAATTCTATTTCGATAGTGATTTTTGTTACCATAGCCACTAACTTTTCGGCTAAACTAAAAAAGCTTTAACAATAAATTTTTAAAATGAGTGTAATTATTCTTTTGATCACAGTAAGTATGATAGTAGCAGGTTCATTTCTGATAGCTTTTATCTGGTCAGTAAAGACCGGTCAGTATGAGGATAAATATACTCCGTCTGTGAGAATATTACTTGATGACACTGAAACTGAAAAAAATAATAAAGTTTAATATTAATAATTATTATAATTAAAAAAGGAATAAAAATATAAAATGATACCTGAAAAATTCAGTTACGATAATAAGATCGTCAGGGATTTTGCTTACGCAACGGTAATCTGGGGGATCGTAGGAATGCTTGTGGGTCTGATAGTATCCATTCAGATCTTCCTACCGGAGGCAAATTTCGCGACGCAGTACATTACATTCGGACGTATAAGACCGCTTCATACAAATGCCGTGATCTTTGCTTTCGTAGGTAATGCAATCTTTATGGGAGTTTATTATTCCCTTCAGAGATTATGCAAGGCGCGGATGTTCAGTGATACACTGAGCAAACTCAATTTCTGGGGATGGCAGCTCATCATTGTCAGCGCAGCAGTTTCTCTTCCGCTGGGGCTTACCACAAGTAAAGAATATGCTGAACTGGAATGGCCAATTGATATTATGATCGCAGTAGTCTGGGTGATATTTGCAATAAACATGTTCGGGACAATTATAAAGCGTCGCGAGAAACACATGTATGTTGCCATCTGGTTTTATATTGCAACTGTTGTAACTGTTGCAGTGCTGCACATTGTTAACTCGATAGAACTTCCGGTAGGATTCATGAAAAGCTATCCTGTTTATGCAGGAGTTCAGGATGCATTGGTTCAGTGGTGGTACGGACATAATGCTGTTGCATTCTTTTTGACGACTCCGTTTCTTGGTCTGATGTATTATTATTTACCGAAAGCAGCAAACCGTCCTATCTATTCATACAGATTATCCATTATTCACTTCTGGTCACTGATTTTCATTTACATCTGGGCAGGACCTCATCACTTATTATATACAGCACTTCCTGACTGGGCACAATCACTCGGAGTTGCATTTTCCATTATGCTGATAGCTCCGTCCTGGGGAGGTATGATAAACGGATTGCTTACATTAAGAGGAGCATGGGATAAAGTCAGGGAAGATCCTATATTGAAGTTTATGGTAGTAGCCGTGACGGCTTATGGTATGGCTACATTTGAAGGACCGATGCTGTCACTTAAAAACGTAAATGCAATCGCTCACTTTACAGACTGGATCGTTGCACACGTTCACGTAGGTGCTCTTGGCTGGAATGGATTCCTTACGTTCGGAATACTTTATTGGCTGATTCCTAAGATATACAGGACAAATCTTTATTCTTCAAAACTTGCAAACTTCCATTTCTGGATAGGGACACTCGGAATAGTTTTCTATGCTGTTCCGCTTTACTGGGCAGGTGTTACTCAGTCACTTATGTGGAAACAGTTCACACCGGAAGGTCTTCTTTTGTATCCGAATTTTCTTGAAACGGTAATAAAGATCATCCCGATGTATATGATGCGTTCGATAGGAGGAACTCTCTATCTTACAGGAGTAATTGTAATGACTTACAATCTTGTCAAAACAGTAAAGGCAGGAAAGCTTGTACCGAATGAAGAAGCTGAAGCACCCGCACTCAGCAAAGACATTTTTGAAAAAGCTGAATCACAGCATAAATGGCTCGAATCAAAACCGGGAAGATTTGCTATCTTTGCGACCGTCGCAATTCTGATAGGCGGAATGGTCGAACTGATACCGACATTTTTAATTAAATCAAATATACCAACTATATCTGCCGTAAAGCCATATACACCGCTTGAACTTCAGGGAAGGGATCTGTATATCCGCGAAGGCTGTAATAATTGTCATTCACAGATGATCAGACCTTTCAGAAGTGAGACGGAAAGGTATGGAGAATATTCAAAAGCGGGAGAGTTTGTTTATGACCACCCGTTCCTGTGGGGATCGAAAAGAACCGGTCCTGATCTTGCGAGAGAAGGTAAAAAATATCCGAATCTCTGGCACTATTTCCATATGGAAGATCCGCGTGTAATGTCTCCAGGTTCGATCATGCCTTCGTATCCATGGCTTATAACACAGGATCTGGATATTTCCACTACGCCTTCAAAGATCAACGGAATGCGGACACTTGGTGTACCATATCCTCCGGGATATGAAAATACCGCAAATGCAGATCTTATGAAACAGGCAGAAGAGATCACTGCAGATCTGAGGCAAAACAATGTAGGAGTGGAAAGCAATAAAGAGATCATTGCACTGATTGCATATATTCAGAGACTTGGTACGGATATAAAAGTGGATCAGATCAGTTCAGAAAAAAACAAATAATAAAATTAAAATTATAATTATGTTCAAACATTATTTTGAATCAATTGACGGCCTGGAAATTTATCCCATATTTTCATTGATTGTATTTTTTATATTTTTCGTTCTAGTCTTCATATGGAGTATGAAGGCAGATAAAAATTATTTAAAAAAAATGGAGGAGATCCCGCTTGAAAATAATGAATAAAAATAAATCATTAAAAAAGATCGTAAAGAATAAATTGAAATTCTTAATTTCACTTTCTGCCATCTTTTTTCAGTCATCACTGATATTTGCTCAGACTGCAGCTCCTCAGGATCAGGGAATAAATACAGATACTTACAATACAGTTCTGCTGATTTTCCTTCTTATACTGATAAACCTGGTTTTTATCCCTCTTCTTATTTCTGAAAAAGAAGAAACTGAAGTAGCGGAAGAAAAGGAAACTTCATTCCAGATTCTTAAGCAGAAATTCTACGGTTTGAAACCAATCGAAGAGGAGAAATCGCTGCTTATTGACGAGGATTACGACGGAATACAGGAGCTTGATAACAACGTTCCGCCATGGTTCAATGTGCTTTTTTTAGCTACTATAATATTCGCAATTGTTTATCTGCTTGACTACCATGTCTTTAAAACAGGAAAACTTCCTCTTCAGGAATACAATGACGAAGTGTATGCAGCCGAGCTTCAGAGAGAAGAACTGATCAGAACAGGCGCATTCATTAATGAAAATAATGTTACATTTTCAAATGCACCTGATGTATTGAGTGAAGGTAAACAGATCTATACCGTTAACTGTGTTCCATGTCACGGTGGAAACGGCGAAGGTATTGTCGGTCCGAATCTCACGGATGAATACTGGATCCACGGAGGGGGAGTCAAGAACATTTTTAAGACCGTCAAATACGGAGTTCCGGTAAAAGGAATGATATCTTGGCAGACACAATTAAATCCTAAAAAAATGCAGGCGGTTGTGAGTTATGTCATGTCACTCCAGGGAACAAATCCTCCGGGCGGTAAAGCTCCGGAAGGGAATTTATATAAAGAACAGGATTCCACAGGAGTTAAGTCTGACAGTTTAAAAACAGATAATCTAAAAACAGACAGTTCAAAGACTGAACAGGTAAAATCAGATAGTTTAAATAAAAGTAATGGTAAAGTTGTAAAAACTGATAAATCTGATACATCGTCGATGAAGAAATAAATTATGGAAACAAAAACCGAGAGTTCATACAGGGATACGATATCAATTGTTGATGATAAGGGCGGAAGAAAGTGGGTTTATCCTAAAAAACCAAAAGGAAAACTTTATAATGCCAGAACAATAGTAAGCATTATTCTTCTGGCAATTTTATTTGGTGTACCGTTTTTAAGATCAGACGGACATCCTGTAATGCTTTTTGATATTCTGAACAGAAAGATAATTCTTTTCGGAACATTCTTTACACCATCTGATTATTATCTGTTCGGTCTGATAATGATTTCCGCATTTGTTCTCCTCTTTCTTGTAACAGCAGTATTCGGAAGAGTGTTCTGCGGATGGGTCTGCCCTCAGACTATTTTTCTGGAAATGGTTTTCAGGAAAATTGAATATTTTATTGAAGGTGATTATACAAGACAAATGGAGCTTAATAAAGCTCCATGGGATAATGTTAAAATATTTAAGAAGTTTTCTAAGTATCTGATCTTCTTCATTCTTTCATTCATTATTGCAAATACATTTCTTGCTTATATAATTGGTACCGATAAGTTGTTTAAAATAATGACGGATCCTATGTCTGAACATCTGAGCGGATTCATTTCAATAATGGTGTTTACAGGTTTGTTTTATTTTGTATTTGCATGGTTCCGTGAACAGGCGTGTATACTTGTCTGTCCTTACGGAAGACTTCAGAGTGTTCTGCTTAATAAGAATTCCATTGTAATTGCTTATGATTTTATCAGAGGTGAACCGAGAGGCAAGCTGAGTAAAGACAATGAAAAGAAAACGGGTGACTGTATAGACTGTAAGAAATGTGTTTATGTCTGCCCGACGGGAATTGATATCCGTAATGGAACGCAGCTCGAATGTGTAAACTGTACTGCGTGCATCGATGCATGTGATTCTATAATGGATTCGATCAACAAGCCAAGAGGACTGATAAGATTTGATTCAATTGAAGGAATAGAGACGAAGACCAAGTTGAAATTTACTGCGAGAGTTGCGGGATATATTGCCGTTCTTTTGGTTTTAATTACAATCACAACTCTTATGTTTACATCAAGAAAAGAAATTGATGTAAGTATATTAAGGACTCAGGGAATGCTGTATCAGAAGATAGAAGGTGACAGAGTAAGCAATCTTTACAATATTAAGATCTCTAATAAGACATTTAATGACTTACCTGTTAGTTTCAAACTGAATAATATACCGGGAGAAATTAAAGTGATAGGTGAAAATGTCAATCTGAAAGCTGCGGGAATATACGAAGGAAGTTTGATGGTGATAATTCCTGAAGAAAGTATTAAGACAGTAAACACTCCGATTACGATAGATGTATATTCGGGTGATAATTTAATTACAAAAGAAGAGACCTCCTTTTTAGGTCCGGTAAATTAACATTATGAAAATAAGCTGGGGAATAAAAATAATTATCACTTTTGCGGTTTTTGCCGCGGGAATTTTTACAATGGTCGCTGTATCAATGATGAATGAAACGGATCTTGTAAGTGAAAACTATTATGAACAGGAGATCAAATATCAGGATCAGATAGATCTGCTGAATAAATCAGCTCACCTCAACGAGAGCGTTATTCTTACACAGGAAGGAAATGAACTGATCCTGAATGTTTCAGAACTCAAAAAGGAAGGTGACAATCCATATGAAGGAAAAATACTGTTTTACAGAGGCTCTGATGCAAAAAAAGATTTCGATATTCCATTTGATCCGGATGCTAACGGGATCCAGAAAATCAATTCGGAGAAACTTGCAAAAGGCTACTGGAAAGTCAGTCTGAAACTCAATAAGAACGGAGATGATTACTTTGTTGAGAAAAAAATATTTGTTAATTAAGATCTTTCAATATCCGTAAAAGAATTTAATAACAGGCTGTCAAGCATTTAACATCCGCACTATTTTAAAACCCTTCTGCCTTTCTTACATAAATACCGGGTATCTTAATATTTCAGATAAGAAGAATTTTTCAATAACTGTTGAATTGTTATTCAGATTTATATGAATTATTTTGAGGGCTAACAACAGATTTATAATGTCAAAAAAATTTCAGACACCATTTTGTGAAACATGCCAGGCAAGGGTAGGTTCAATATTCTGCAATCTTTCGGAAGAGGAATTAATAAATATATCTGCACAGAAACATTGTAACTTTTATCTGAAAGGTCAGCAGATCTTTACCGAAGGAAATTCTCCAACCGGGTTACATTGTGTAAATAAGGGAAAAATAAAGGTTTCCCAGAGCGGATTTGAAGGTAAAGAGCAGATCATAAGACTTGCCAAAGAAGGTGATATTCTTGGATACAGATCACTTGTAAGCGGCGAAGCATATACTGCTTCAGCTATTGCAATTGAAGATTCAAAAGTATGTATAATACCTAAAGCTCTTTTTTTTGAAATGATAAGGGTGAATCCTGAGATAACAGGAAAAATAATGAAACTACTTGCATCAGATCTGAAAGATGCCGAAAATAAAATTACAAACCTTGCACAGAAACCGGTAATAGAAAGACTTGCCGAGGCAATTCTAATGCTCAGGGAATATTACGGTTTTATCAAAGATGAAAATTCTCTTACTATCACAATTACCAGAGAGGAGATCGCCAATATAGTCGGAACTGCCACAGAAACTGCCATAAGGATCTTATCCGAACTTAAACGCGAAGGCATTATTGCTCTCGATGGGAAAAAAATAAAGATCCTTAATATTAATGCTCTTATAAAATTAGCTAATCTGTATGATTGACCTGCATTGAGTATTGGGTATTGAGTATTGGGTATTGAGTATTGTGTATTGAGTATAGTGAATTGATATTTTCCATTTTTTTAAAAAATCAAAAATCAAAAATCAAAAATCAAAAATCTACGGGATCACTGCAGCAATAAACATTCCCGAATTATTATAAGATATCAGCACATCTGTCACATCTGAAATGTTATCACCCGTAATATCTGACAATTCATAACCTGTTGCAAAATTAATTGCATCATTGTAAATATAAAGCACGTCTGCCATATCTATGAATGCATCATTGTTTACATCACCGCTGTATACAGCAAACACGTCCGGAGAGCTTTCAACCTGAATAAGATTATTACCGAAAGCTTTTGATGAAAAGTCTGTCATGTCATAACTTACAGTTGAGCCGTTTGTAAATATTTCTCCTCCCGCCTTGCTCCAGGTTTCGAGACTGTTCCTGTGTTTTACAGTAATGTAATAAGTGCCTGTAGGAGTATTCCTGAAATTAAAATTTCCGATAAGTGTCGCAGAGTCTATTACTGCTTTTGAAGTATCAATGATTTCAAAAGGTGAAGATATGCTTCTAATGTGAGCAGTAACAGTATCACTCATGTTTAGCGTATTAGTTGAATTGTTATAAAACCCTTCAATTGATAATTTCAGATCCATATCAACATCAAGAATCTCAAAGTAACCTCTGTAAGATCTTATCCCCGGTTCAAAGGTTAGCTGAAGAGCAATCTCACCCGAAGGAGTTACTTCAGAAAATGTGCCGATCGGAGCAGCGCCCCAGCATATGAATGTATTTCCGTTACTGAGTCTTTGCACGGATCCCGTTGCATTTCCGTAAATTACGGGATCATTTATATACTGCCATACAAGAGTAGCTATTTTATTTGTTTCATCAAGCTGATATTCAACTGCTCTGGAAAAATTCGGTGTATGAAAATTACCATTATCATACATTGTAATATTTCCGTTAGCGATCCGTCTAATATCATGCTGATAAGTAAATTCAACCGAATCATTAAGGATTGTAAACTCATTGTTTATCCCACCGAAGCGCCAGATGATATCGCCTGTAGTGCGGCTTATCTTTGTTATTTCACTCATATGCCTGCAAGACATCATAATGTTTCCGTCATCATCGGGTTCGACAGCATTTCCATGAACATAATCAATTAAAGAATCAGTAAGATCGATATGGTTTGCATCTGTGATCTGAAAATGGTCCCAGCTTCTCCACTGAAAGACGACGTTTCTGTCAGGATCAAGTTCCTGAATTATAAATCCGGTTACGATAGCGTTTGGATTTCCTCCCGGAACAATCACACTCATGTCAACCGGCTGCGGGTCATAACTTGTCAGAAGATAGTTTCCATTATCAAGTAACTGCATGTCGTGAATATTGGTTGTATATCCGTTACCGCAATAAAAACTGTCATTGACATTAAAATCATTATCCATTGAAAGAAACATTCTTCTTGCTCTTGAATAATAGGTCATGACTCCGTTTGGCTGTCTTTTGAAATCCACTACGCCATTTGGTTCCTCTCTTGTAAAAACCGGATTTCCACTTTCATCAGCCATTACAAGATATGGCGGATAAAGTATGTTCTGTGAACTGTTTGTATATAGCAAACCGGATGTAGGATTATTATATATCGCTACAGTAAGTGGTGGCGCCGGCAACATTGAATAGTCATTTGAATTTACATTTTTATTAAAAGAAGGATCCTCATCTTCATAGTACCTGAGAATATCTATTTCGGGTTTTGATGTTTGTGTAAAAAAAGAAAAGGACACATTATTATTTTGTGTCCTTGTAGTTTGTACATTTTTCAGTTCAACATTTACCTTTTCATTTAATGCAAAAGGCTGATGCGGCTTAAAGATCAGTGATCGTTTGTCCTTAGTGAAAATGATCTTACCTACGTGAATACCGCTTACAGAACCGGACACAATTATTTTTGATCTCAGATTTCTGCTAAGGATATTTCCGTCAAAGCTGATTATAATGTTGTTTTCAGTATTTACAAATTGAGCATTATCCATAGGATCAGTATATATGATCTTTGCTTCTGATGAATTAAATTTTAAAATTAAAATTACAAGAATGGTAAGAAGTGATTTCATGAACTATTGTTATAATTAATAAAAAATCTGATTTATGACTAAGTATTTCTATGGGGTTTTACTGTAGATATTGATAAGGCAAAAGTTATATTAAATTTTTAAAAAAATAAATAATAAAAAGGAATATAAATGCTGAATCATATTTTTAAAAAAAATGTATTAACTGCGATTACATGTGCTGTGATTTACTTTTTATAAAGTTAAAAAATATGAAGGGCGGTTGTTACTCCGCCCTTGTGAATAATTTTTTTTAAATCAAATTACAGTATGCAGTCTAAGGAGTGATAGTACCAACAAATAAATTCGAATTATTAGAAGCGATCAGTACATCAGCAAGTCCGGTAATATTGTTTCCGGTAAGATCAGAGACTCTATAGCCATTTGCAAAAATTGCTGCATCATTATATGTATATATCACATCAGAAAGTTCGATGAAATCATCATTAACAACATCGCCGCTGTATAATGCGAAAATATCAGGTGAACTGTTAACCTGAACAAGATTATTTCCAAGTGCTTTTAATGATATATCAGTCATATCATAATTAACGGTTGATCCGTTGGTGAATAATTCACCTCCGGTCCTGCTCCAGGTTTCAAGACTGTTTCTGTGTTTAACGGTAATATAAAAATTACCTGTTGGCGTATTCTTTAATTTGAAATTACCAATAAAGGTAGCTGAGTCTATAACCGCTTTGGATGTATCAATTATATCAAACGGAGCTGTAATATTTCTGATGTAAACAGTTACAGTATCACTCATATTAAGAGTATTGTTTGCATTATCATAAAATCCTTCCATTGCAATTTTCAGATCAAGATCAATGTCAAGGATTTCAAAGAAGCCCCGGTAAGATCCTATCCCCGGCTCGAATGATAATTCAAGTTTGATCTCACCCTCCGGCGTAACTTCAGAAAAAGTGCCGGGATTGGATGCACCCCAGAAGATGAGAGTGTTCCCGTTTTCTAATCTCTGAGCAGAACCTCTGGCATTACCGTAAATGTCAGGGGAATTTCTGTATTCCCAGACAAGTGTTGCAATTTTATTTACTTCATCGAGCTGATATTCAACCGCCCTGGAAAACAAGGTACTGTGAAAATTCCCGTTGTCAAAAATCGTAATATTACCGTTTGCAATTCTTCTTATATCGTGCTGATAGCTGATCTCAATGGAATCATTCGGAAAAGTAAATTCATTGTTGATTCCGCCTAATCTCCATATAATGTCACCGGTAGTGCGGTTGATCTTTGTGATCTCACTCATATGTCTGCATGAGATAAGAATGTTACCGTCATCATCCGGTTCTACTGCATTACCGTGAACGTAATCTATCAATGAATCGGTAAGGTCAATATGGTTGGCATCTGTTATATTGAAATGATCCCAGCTTCTCCATTGGAAGACAACATTTCTGTCCGGATCAATTTCCTGAACAATTAGACCTGTGACAATCGCATTAGAGTCACCTCCGGCGACGATCTGACTCATATCCACAGGCTGCGGATCATAACTCATTATGAGATAATTTCCATTACTCAGAATCTGCAGATCATGAATGTCAGTCGAATAACCGTTACCACAGTAAAAGCTGTCCGTTATATTGTAATTATTATCCATGGAAAAATATTTCAGACGGTCTCTTGAAAAATATGTCATCACACCGTTTGGCTGTCTTTTAAAATCCAGTACCTGATTAACCTCCTCACGGGTAAAAAAATAACTTCCGTCTTCATTTGCAATAAGAAGGTGAGCCTCATTGTAAAAATTTTTAAAGTTATTGGTATAGATAAGTCCGGATGTAGGATTGTTATAAATCACCGGAGTCAAAGGAGGAGCTGGTAATGCGGAATAATTATCTGAAGTAACAAATTTGTTGTAAGACGGATCTTCTTCATTAAAAAACTTAAGAGCATCAATTTTTATTTTCTTCATCTGAGTCTGAAAAGAATATAAAATATTATTGTCAGATGAACTCGAAGTTTTTAAACCTGAAAGATTTACAGAAACCGTTTCATTGAATTCAAAAGGCTGAAAAGGTTTGAATAAAAGACTTTTCCCGTCAGAAGTAATAACGGACTCGCCGGAATGCTCTCCGCTGATTGAACCGGTAACTGTCATTGATGAGCCTGAACCGGAATTTAGAATTGTTCCGTCAAAACTTAAAATGATACCATTATCTATACTGACATGTGTTGCATTTTTTACCGGATCAGTATAAATAACTTTTGCCTGCGCATTATTAAAGATGACAGACAGTAAAAATAATAAAAGAACATAAGTTTTCATTTTATCATTATTTAATTAAAAAAACTTTCCCTTATTGCTTCGAAGAACAAAGCAATATAATATCAGAACTGTTGGTTCACGTAATAAAATCAAAACCCGGTTTATCATTAATACAAATAAAGATAAACCGGGTGGAAAATATTTGAGAAGTAAAGTTTTAATTCAAAGAGTTGAAACTTTACTTTGATTGGAAAATTTATGGCTTAACCACGCTTACAAATTTTCCTGAATTATTAAATGCTATCAATACATCTGCAAGATCAGTAATATTATCACCGGTTACGTCAGAGATAATATATCCTGTTGCAAAGTTAACTGCATCATTATAAATATAGACAACATCAGTAAGATCTATAAAAGAATCTTTGTTGACATCACCGCTGTAAGTTGCAAATACAACCGGTGAAGCATCTACCTGTGTTAAATTGTTTCCGAATGCTTTTGAAGATAGATTTGTCATATCATAGTTTACTGTGAAACCGTTTGAGAATAATTCTCCTCCAGATTTGCTCCAGGTTTCAAGACTGTTTCTGTGCTTAACGGTAATATAATATGTTCCTGTCGGAGCATTTTTAAAGCTGAAATTTCCCTGCAGAGTTGAAGAATTAATTACTGCTTTAGCTGTATCAACAATATTAAAAGGAGAAGTGGTTTTTCTTAAATAAGCAGTTACGGTATCACTTTGACTGAGTGTATTTGTAGTACTGTTATAGAATCCCTCCAAAGCTAGTTTCAGATTAAGATTCTGATTCAGTACTTCAAAATATCCTCTGTAAGCGCCGAGACCTAGCTCAAAAGATATCTCTAGAGCTATAGTTCCCTGAGGAGTAACCTCCGTGAATGTAGGTGTAGGTGCTGCTCCCCAGCAGATGAAAGTATTTCCGTTGCTTAGTCTTTGAGCAGAACCTCTTGCTGTTCCGCTGATATCTGGGGTATTTCTATACTGCCATACAAGTGTCGCTGTTTTGTTAACTTCATCAAGCTGATATTCAACTGCTCTTGAAAATGACGGAGAATGATAATTTCCGTTATCAAAGATTGTAATATTACCATTGGCAAGTCTTCTGATATCATGCTGATAACTGACCATTAATGTATCATTTGTAAAATTGAACTGATTATTCTTTCCGCTGAAACGCCAGATTATTGCGCCGGTTGTGCGGTTGATCTTTGTGATCTCGCTCATATGTCTTGAAGAGATGAGTATGTTTCCGTCATTATCTTTTTCTATAGCATTTCCGTGAGCATAATCAATTAAAGAATCAGTCATGCTTATGTTAATTGCATCAGTGATCTGGAAATGATCCCAGCTTCTCCACTGGAAAACTACGTTTCTGGCAGGATCAATTTCCTGAATGATAAGTCCGGTAACTATAGCATTCGGATTTCCGCCCGGAACAATCACACTCATATCCACAGGCTGAGGATCATAAGACATTAATAAATAATTTCCGTTGCTGAGTACCTGAAGTTCGTGAAGATCAGTAATATAGCCATTACCCGTATAAAAACTATCTATAATATTGTAGTTATTATCCATAGCTCTGAACTTTTTATTCAACCTGTCAAAGTATGTCATCAGACCGTTTGGCTGTCTTTTAAAATCTACGTTTGGCTGAGGTGACTGAAGACCAAATACAGGATTTCCTTCTTCATCCGCAATCAGGATATGTGAAGGATTAAAAAAGTTAGGAAAATTATTTGTGTAAATTAAACCATTTGTAGGATTATTGGAAATCGATGGTGTAAGTAAAGGTGCAGGCAGCGATGAATAGCTGTCTTTAACTTCTAATCTGTTATAATTAGGATCTTCATCATTAAAATACTTCATAACATCGACTTCTAATTTCATTTTTTGTGTCTGAAATGTAAAAGATCTGCTGTTGTCAGGAGTACCGGAAGTCCTTACGTTTGCTAAATTTACGGTGACAGTTTCATTGAATTGAAACGGCTGATGCGGTTTAAATATCATTGTCCTGTTATCGCGGGTAATTATGATATCCCCTGTGTGAATTCCGCTTTTTGAACCTGTGACGGTTATTAGAGAATTCAGATCCGTACCGGTAATATTACCGTCGAATGTAAAGATTATGTTGTTTTCTATGCTGACATACTGTGCATTATTTACAGGATCAGAATAAAGAATTTTTGCCTGGGTAATATTATAACCGGCAAACAGAAATGCTAAAAGAAGAATGGTAATCTTCATATCTTAATTAGTTAATTAATTAAAATCTTATCCCTGATTATAAATTAGGATTATAAATGGAAAAGACTGGTTTGTTAAATTTATTGAGTTTTGTATACACAATTTGATGATTTAAAAATCAAAAAAAAAGATACTTTTGTAAATTTATCCTGAAAATAATTTTTTATTGATGGAAAAATACTAACGTGATAATGTCAATCAGGGCAAAAAAGTTCATTTGAGCTTAAAAACAATAACAAATTAAATTTTTGGAAATGATGGTCTTTTCATAAATAACAATTTCCAATAACAAGATTAATTCAGAAAATAATATAAAAGCCGGCTGAATTCGGCCGGCTTTTGTATTAAGATTTAAAATATTTATGTGATTGTTTTAAAATCAGAAAATATATGATCATCTGAAAACCTGAGTCATAACAAGGTTTGTTTTGAATTTTAAGGTCTTATTACACTAACAAAACTATTGGCATTGTTGAATGCGATAAGCAGATCCGTTACATCCACAAGATCATCTCCTGTAAGATCCGTTGGGACATAACCGGTAGTGAATAAATTAGCATCATTAAAAACACTAACCAAATCAGTAGCATCAACAAATCCGTTCTGATCCACATCACCTCCGTAAAAACAATATTTGGTCAGCTTCAATACCTGATTGTTTCCGTAAGCTGTTGTCACGTCATCTTTGAATGAATAATATTCAAATCCATTCATATTAAAAGTTAATGGAACACTGCTCCATGTTTCTATGGTATTTCTGTGATGAACCGAAACATAGTAATCCCCGGGAGGAGCATTGAAAAAACAGAATTGTCCTCCCCATGTTCCTACTAATGCAGATGCAGAATCAACTGCATTATAAGGAGAAACAGCGTTGTGAAGTTTAACAGTCATAGTGTCTTCAACCATATCCGTGCCGTTCCAGAATCCTTCAATAAGCGATTCAAGATAAAAATTAAAATTAGCAGTTTCGTAGATTACAGTAACTTCAGGATGGAATTCTATTGTATCAGCATCAACGGTATGAAATCTCTTTGCTGTGGAATCGGAAGTTTCATCTCCAAGCAAAATCCATCCGAATTCATTTGAAGGATTATCAAGCCATGACTGAAAATCTGCGACCAATTCGGGAGTTGAATTAAAGTAATAATATCCCGGACCTCCAACTGTAGCAGAGGCGCTGACTGTTCCCGAATAAACTCCGCCCGGTGAAGACCAGTTGTCAGTGCTGTAATATCGATGTATCCAGGTAGCATCATAGCTGCTTGCTGAAGTTCCGTTTTCTTCAAGTCCCGGAGCATCTGAACTTCCCTGACCCCATCTTTCGAGTACTTTTCGGATTTCAATGGTTTTGTTTTCCGGATTACCACCGGCGAGATGAAGTTTTAAATTTACACTTAAAATCTTTGAGCAAGGGGGGAAAAATTCTATTACAAGGAAATTCATTAATGCTCTTCTGATAAGACCGGTGTTGCCCTTACCTGCGAACATGTATTTTCCCCTTCCAT